>JALVRJ010000070.1 GCA_027031305.1 Hyphomicrobiales bacterium
TCGATGACCCAGTCCAGCAGCCTTTCCGCCTGTTTCGGATGGCCGGAAAGCCAGTGGTCGAAATGATCGCGCAGGGCGTTTTCGACGATGCGCGCGGCCTCGGGCGTGGACAGCCGGTCCTTGGTCTGGCCGACGAACTCGGGCTCGCGGATGTAGACGGAGAGCACAACGCCGGCGGTGGAGAGGATGTCGTCGGCGGTGATGTGCCCGGCGCGCCTGTTGCCGGTCATGTCGGCGAAGCTCTTCAGGGAGCGCAACAGGGCCATGCGCAGGCCGGTGACGTGGGTGCCCCCTTCCGGCGTGGGGATGGTGTTGCAATAGGAATGGATGAAGCCATCGCCGGCGAACCAGCCGACGGCCCATTCCACGGTGCCATGGCCACCTTCCTGTTCCACCTTGCCGGCGAACAATTCATCGGCCACGCGCTCCCTGCCCGCGATCTTCTCTTCCAGGAAGTCACGCAGGCCATTGGGAAAGTGGATGGTGGCCTGGGGCGGAATTTCGCTTTTTTCTGCAAGCAGTTCCGGGGCACACTTCCAGCGGATTTTCACGCCGCTGAACAGGTAGGCCTTGGACTTGCACTTGTCGAAGATGATGGCCGGATCGAAACGGGCGTTCTCGCCGAAAATCTCCGGGTCGGGATGGAACCGCACCTTCGTGCCGCGGCGGTTGGGGGCGGCACCGACCTCTTCCAGCGGCCCCAGGGGCTTGCCGCGGCTGTAGCGCTGGCGATAGAGGCGGCGGTTGCGGGCGACTTCCACCACCAGGTCGTCGGAAAGGGCGTTGACGACGGAAATGCCAACACCGTGCAGGCCGCCGGAGGTGTTGTAGGCCTTCGAGTCGAACTTGCCGCCGGCGTGCAGGGTGGTGAGGATGATTTCCAGCGCCGACTTGTCCGGGTATTTCGGGTGCGGATCGACGGGAATGCCGCGACCGTTGTCGGTGACGGCGATGTAGCCGTCGGCATCCAGCTCCACCTCGATGAAGCTGGCATGGCCGGCCACGGCCTCGTCCATGGAGTTGTCCAGCACCTCCGAGAACAGATGATGCAGGGCGCGCGCATCGGTGCCGCCGATATACATGCCGGGGCGGCGGCGCACCGGCTCCAGCCCTTCGAGGATCTCGATGTCGGCGGCGGAATATTCGCCCCCCTGCCCCGCAGAGGGTGACGCGGCAGACCTGGCGGCGGCCGGTTTCGCGGCGGTCTTGCGCGCGCGCGGCGAGGCCAAGGAGGAGGCAGCGGCCTCGCCCTTGTTTGGCCTTCCCGGCTTTTCAGGCTCTTCCGGCAGGTTGGCGAACAGATCGTCGGTCATGCGGTTTCGCGCTCTCGTTCTGGCGCCACCGAATCACGGGGCTTGCGTGGGCAGTATGACAGGGCCCACCCGGCGGGGCCAGCGTGCCATATTTCGGTTAACAGGATATGATCGACTTGTGCCATAATGATGAAGGATGGCCAATGGGGCCAGGGGAAGCCAATTGGAGCGGAACATGATGGGCAGGATATCGACCGTGTTGGCACTGACATTGCTGGCGGGGGTGCTGGCCGTGCCCGCGCAAGCCAGCGACAAGCACGAGGCGAAACGGGGAGATTTCACCGACGCCATTTACGATCAGCACATCCGTTATGGCGCGCGCGGCATCCGCTATCCGGGCGACGTGGCGACGCCGGTGGGCAACTACCATGTGCGGGGTGGCAAGAAGATCCCCTACATCGAGCGCTGCCACTGGACGGCGGAGGTGAACCAGCTGGGGCTGCCGTGGCACTTCAAGCAGGTGTGCCGGCGCTACTACGGACAGCCGCTGGACTGAGGCGAAGGTCCCCTTTCCCTCGTCTTTTTCGCATTCCCTGGCGAACGGGTGCTGCCTTCACAGCCTCCTGGCGCGGAAGGTATCGCATTGGCGAACGTCGCCGGTGTCGAAGCCGCGCCTGAACCAGCGCACGCGCTGTTCCGACGAGCCGTGGGTGAAGCTCTCCGGCACCACGTAGCCCTGCGCCTTTCTCTGCAGGCGGTCATCGCCGATGGCCGATGCCGTGTCCAGTGCCTCGCGCAGGTCGCCGGCCTCCAGCAGGTGCCTGTTGTGATTGCCCCAGACACCGGCCAGGCAGTCGGCTTGCAGCTCCACCTTCACCTGGAGCTGGTTGGCCACCACCCGCCCCAGCCCGCGCTTGGCCCGCTGCACCTTGCCGAGGATGCCCAACAGGTTCTGCACATGATGGCCCACCTCGTGGGCGATCACGTAAGCCTGCGCGAAGTCGCCCGAGGCGCCCAGCTTGCGCCGCATGTCGCGGAAGAAGGAAAGATCCAGGTAGACCTTCCTGTCCAGCGGGCAATAAAACGGCCCCATGGCGGCGGAGGCGAAGCCACAGGCGGAGCGCACGGAGCCAGAAAACAGCACCAGCCGGGGCTTCTCGTAAGTGCGGCCCAGGCGCTGGCGGAAAATCCTGTCCCACGTGCGCTCGGTGGTGCCCAGCACCTTGGCGACGAAAATCTTTTCCGGGTCATTGCGAACGGTGCGCACGTCGCCTTGCGGGGAAGGCGGGCGGGCCTGGCGGGTGGCCACGTCGCGCACGCCGCCACCGGGCAACAGGCCACCGCCACCGCCGCCAAAAATGAGGCTGAGGGGGTTGATGCCCATGAAATAGGCCACCACCAGCAGCAGAACGATGGTGCCCAGCCCCATGCCACCGCCGCGACGGCCGAGGGGAATGCGCACCCGGCGGCCGCCAAAGCCGCCACCGCCGCGCGGAAAGCGGAACATGCCGCCGCCACCAGTGCCGCGAAGATCATCGATGTTCTCGGAAGGGCGTTCGTCGTCCAGTCGCATGGTCGTCCCCCGGTCTTGAGAATTCATGTGCGTCAGACTTTATCGCACCAGCAGAAAATTGCAAAAGACCGTCATGTCGGTGCTATATGACACGCACGAAGTGCTGTGGACATGATGTTTACTCGTCATTCCGGCGCAAGCCGGAATCTCGTGCGGCGGTCTCATGAGCTTGTGGCACGAGACCCCGGCTTCCGCCGGGGTGACGGGGAAAAGCTGAGGTGACGGAGAAGTATCACGATAGGAAGCCGATGGCGCGCAAATTGAACATCCTGTTCGTGCAAGGCGACCCGTGGGTGGGCGACCTGCCCGGCAACGCGGCAAAGGCGCGCGCGGCGCTGGAAAAGGGCGTGGCCGAGGGCGCCGACCTGGTGGTGCTGCCGGAGCTGTTCATCTCCGGCTATCCGCCGGAAGACCTGGTGCTGCGCGAGGCCTTCGTGCGCGCCTGCATGGAGGAAGTGCGCGCGCTGGCCCGCCAGACCAAGGGCAAGAACGCCGCCTTGCTCATCGGCACGCCGTGGCTGGAAGACGGCAACGCGCACAACTCCGTGGCGTTACTGCAAGATGGCGGAATCGCCGCCGTTCGTCACAAGCACGACCTGCCCAATTACGGCGTGTTCGACGAAAAGCGCGTGTTCGCGCCCGGCCCGTTGCCGGAGCCGGTGGACTTCCGAGGCGTTCGGCTGGGCCTGCCCATCTGCGAGGACATCTGGACGCCGCAAGTGGCCGCGCACCTTATGGAGCGCGGGGCGGAGGCGCTCATCGTCATCAATGGCTCGCCGTTCGAGATCGGCAAGCAGGGGGCGCGCAAGCGGCTGGTGCGCGAGCGCATCCTGGAGACGGGCCTGCCTATCGCCTACCTCAACCTCGTCGGCGGGCAGGACGAGCTGGTGTTCGACGGCGGCTCGTTCGCGCTGAACCCCACCGATGACGGCGATGTGACGGCGAGTGGGGAGGACGTGGCCTTTCGCCTGCCACGTTTCGACGTGGCTTCCGGATTGGCCACGCTGCAAGACATGGCGGGCGGCCTTCGCTTCGCGCCCGGGCACATGGCGGAGCGGCCGGGCGAGCTGGAGGCCATCTGGCGCGCCTGCGTGCTGGCGGTGCGCGACTATGTGGACAAGAACCGCTTTCCGGGCGTGGTCATCGGCCTGTCGGGCGGCATCGACTCGGCGCTTACCGCCACCATTGCCACCGACGCGCTGGGGCCGGAGCGGGTGCATTGCGTCATGCTGCCCTTCCGCTACACCTCGCCGGAGAGCATCGAGGACGCGGCCGAGGTGGCCCGGCGGCTGGGCGTGCATTACGACGTCATTCCCATCAACAAGCCGGTGGAGGCCTTCTTCGAGGCTTTGTCGGAAAAGTTCGCCAACCTGCCGCCCGGAACGGCGGAGGAGAACATCCAGGCGCGCTCGCGCGGCAACATCCTCATGGCCATTTCCAACAAGTTCAACCTCATGCTGCTTTCCACCGGCAACAAATCGGAAATGGCGGTGGGCTACGCCACGCTGTATGGCGACATGAGCGGCGGCTACAATCCGCTGAAGGACATCTACAAGACCACCGTCTATCGCCTTGCGGAGATGCGCAACGAGACGCGGCCCGCCGGTTGCCTGGGGCCGGAGGGGGCGGTGATTCCGCCGCGTGTCATCACCAAGCCGCCATCGGCCGAGCTGAAACCCGACCAGAGGGACGAGGACACCCTGCCGCCCTACGAGATACTGGACGCCATCCTGCACAACCTCATCGAGCAGCGGCGCTCGGTGGAGGAAACGGCGGAGAAACTGGAGCTGGACAGGGCGCTGGTGGCGCGGGTGCAGAACATGCTGTTCGTGGCCGAATACAAGCGCCGCCAGGCGCCGCCGGGGGTGAAGATCACCTCCACCAGCTTCGGGCGCGACTGGCGTTATCCCATCACGAACGCCTACCGGGAAAAGTGAAATGGCCTTGACCATGTGCTTCATGCCTGCGCGTGTTTTTTCCATTCGTCATGCCCGGACTTGCCTGTCCCCGGGCGTGTCCCGGGGATCTGGGCATCCAGGGCGGCTTGTTGAAGCGGTGGCGTCTTGTCATTTCCGCCTCGGTGAAAAATCCACGCCAGAGGTTGACGCCCTGGATTGCCGGCACAAGGCCGGCAATGACGGGAAAGGCCGGGAGTGAGGCGCCATGAGTGTGACCGTTCGTTTCGCCCCCTCGCCGACGGGGCATCTGCACATCGGCAACGTGCGCACCGCCGTGCTGAACTGGCTGTTCACACGGAAACATGTTGGGCGCTTCATCCTGCGGCTGGATGATACCGATGCGGAGCGTTCGCGGGAGGAATATGCGCAGGCCATCATCGAAGACCTCGAATGGCTGGGATTGCAGCCCGATGCCGTCTTCCGCCAGAGCGAGCGGCTGGAACTGTACGAGCAGGCGGCGGAACAGCTCAAACAGGCAGGACTTTTGTATCCCTGCTACGAGACGGAGCAGGAGCTGGCGCTGAAACGCAAGGCGCAGCTGATGGCGGGCCGCCCGCCGGTGTATGACCGCGCGGCGCTGAGGCTGACGGAGGCGGCGAGGAAGGCGCTGGAAGAGGCCGGGCGCAAGCCGCACTGGCGCTTCATGCTGCCGGAGGGCGCGATAACTTGGGAAGACGCCGTGCGCGGGCCGGTGGAGATCGACCTTTCCACCCTGTCCGACCCGGTGCTCATCCGCGCCGACGGCAGTTTCCTCTACACCCTGCCCTCGGTGGTGGACGACAAGGAGATGGGCATCACCCACGTCATCCGCGGCGATGACCACGTGGTGAACACGGCGGTGCAGATCGCGCTGACGCGGGTGCTGGGTGGCGTGCCGCCGCAATTCGCCCACCACGCGCTGCTGCGGGCGAAGGACGGCGGGCCATTGTCCAAGCGGCTAGGATCATTGGGCGTGCGAGACTTCCGCGAGAAGGGGCTGGAGCCGGAAACCATCGTCTCGTATTGCGCCACGGTGGGCACCTCTGGCCCGGTGAAAGCCTTTATCGACATGGATGCGCTGGCGGCGGACTTCGCGCTGGAAAGGCTCTCGCGGGCGCCGGCGCGGTTTGACGAGGACGAATTGTTGGCGCTGAACGCGGATGTATTGCACGCCCTGCCCTGTGAGAAAGCCCTGCCACGGCTGGAGAAGCTCGGCATTTCCCTTTCCTGCGAGGAGTGGGAGGCGATCCGCGCCAATGTCGGCCTGTTGCGCGAGGCGGCGGACTGGGAGCAGGTGCTGCACGGCGAGATCGCGCCGCCGGAGCTGGACGAGGAAGACCGCGCCTACGTGCGGCTGGCGGCGGAGCTGTTGCCGGATGAGCCTTGGGACGACACCACGTGGAAGGCGTGGACAAACGCGCTCAAGCAGGCCAGCGGGCGCAAGGGCAAGGCGCTGTTCATGCCGCTGCGGCTGGTGCTGACAGGCAGGGCGCACGGGCCGGAAATGTCGAAGCTGCTGCCGTTGATCGGGCGGGAGCGGGCGAAGGCGCGGCTGGAGAAGGCGGCAGACTGAAACTCCAATAAGCCATGGCCAATGGATGCTTGGCGGCCCATCACACCCTTTCGTCATTGCCGGCCTTGTGCCGGCAATCCAGAACCACAAGCGCCGAAGCCAGTTGACAGCTTGTTGCAAACCAGAAACACCAGCGTCCCCTGCCCTGGATGGCCAGATCCCCGGGACACGCCCGGGGACAGGCAAGCCCGGCCATGACGTGGAAAGGCTTTCTCGCTGCGTTAGTCCCTCGTGATGTATTCATAAT
>JALVRJ010000071.1:0-2552 GCA_027031305.1 Hyphomicrobiales bacterium
ATCTGCGTGCGCGCCACCTCGCCGAAGGTGCCCGACCCCTTCGGCTGCCATGACAGCTTTGGCGCGCACAACAACGAGAAGTTGCGTGAATTCCTCGATACCTTCGGTTTCGACTATGAATTCGCCTCTTCCACCGAATATTATACCTCGGGACGCTTCGACAAGGCGCTGTTGCGCATGTTGGAGAAGTTCGACGAGATCATGGCCATCATGCTGCCCACGCTGGGTGACGAGCGGCGCCGGACCTACGCCCCCTTCCTGCCCATCCATCCGGAAACCGGCATCGTCATGCAGGTGCCTGTGGAGGAGGTGAAGCTCGATGCCGGCAGCATCGTCTGGCGCGACCCGGAAACGGGCAAGGCCTTTGAGACGCCCGTCACCGGGGGCAGGTGCAAGCTGCAATGGAAGCCGGACTGGGCCATGCGCTGGTATGCCCTTGGCGTGGACTACGAAATGGCCGGCAAGGACCTGATCGATTCGGTGAAGGTGGGCGAGCGCATCGTGCGGGCGCTGGGTGGTGTGCCGCCGGAGACCTTCATCTACGAGCTGTTCCTGGACGAAAAAGGGCAGAAGATCTCCAAGTCGAAGGGCAATGGCCTGACCATCGAGGAATGGCTGCGCTACGGCACGCAGGAAAGCCTGCAACTGTTCATGTTCAACAAGCCGAAAACGGCGAAAAGGCTCTATTTCGACGTCATTCCACAGCACGTGGACGACTATTACGCCCACCTGCGAAAATATCACGACCAGAATTGGAAGGAGCGGCTGACCAACCCGGTGTGGCACATTCACCAGGGCAATCCGCCAAAGGTGGACATGCCGATTACCTTCGCGCTGCTGCTGAACCTCGTCTCCGCGGCGCACGCGGAGGACAAGAAGGTGCTGTGGGGCTTCGTTTCCCGCTACGCGCCGGGCGCTTCCCCACAAACGCACCCGGAGGTGGACCGGCTGATGGATTACGCCATCAACTACTACGAGGACTTCGTGAAGCCCGCCAAGCGTTTCCGGGCGCCGGACGAACGCGACCGGAAGGCCCTGGAAGAGCTGGAACGGCGCCTGGGCGAGCTGCCCGAAGACGCGGACGCGCAGGCCATCCAGAACCTGGTTTACGAGGTGGGCAAGGCGCACGCCTACGAGCCGCTGCGCGAGTGGTTCAAGACACTTTACGAGGTGCTGCTGGGCCAGCCGCAGGGGCCGCGCTTCGGCTCCTTCGTGGCCTTGTATGGCATCGAGGAAACCCGGACGCTTATCCGCGAGGCGCTGGCCGGCAAGCTGGCGGCCACGGCGGCAGGCGGGGCTTAACCGGGTCTTTACCCTGTTCTGCGAGCATCATCGGCAGGAAACGGGCCGCCCGGGGTTGGCGCCGTAGAGGATGTTCATGTCAGTTCGGGGATCATGATGATGAAGATGGCATTCACGCGCGTCGGCCTGAAGGCCATGATGCAGATTGGCCTGGGGGCGTTGCTGGCGCTGGGCGTGGCGGGAGCGGGCACCGCCCACGCGGTGGACGTGAAGGTGCAGCCGGACATGGCCGAGGTGGTCACCATCAGCGGCCAGCCGGCGACGGTGGTGGTGGGCAACCCGCTGTATGCCGACGTCGTGGTGGTGGGCAACAAGATCCTGGTGCAGGGACGCAACTACGGCAAGACCAACGTGATCGTGCTGGACGTCGACGGCAACAAACTGGCGCGCTTCAACGTGGTGGTGAGCAACCGGCCGGAGGAAGAGATCGAGCTTTTCAAGCAGGGGCAACGCTTCACCTACCTGTGCGCGCCGGACTGTGGCCAGGTGCTGGACGCCAACGGTGGCAAGACGATCGTGGAGGATCTCGGCGCCCGCATCCAGTTGCGCGAATCCATCATCAAGGGCAGTACGGACAAGTGACCGTGAAGCCAGCCTGAAAAGGCCGCACGTTTTGTCCGTCATCGCCACGAAACGGAGATGTTCCGGAGGCAGTTGCGGGCTCCAGCCCGTTGCAGGCTTCCGACATGCAATTTCTTCCGACCCTTCCACACGATGAAACCCTTGCGGCAGACACGCAGCCTGTGCGCCGCACGGATAGATGACAGAATGGCCACGAAGGTGTCGGGGGCGAAGTCGTCACCTGATGATGGCGATGGCGCGTGGGGAGCCCTCGAAGCTTCTTCGGCCTGGTCCATTGGCGCTTTATGACATTGCCCTTCACTGGAGGCGCCATCAAGCGGGATGATAACCCCGCGCATGGCAGAAGGGACATGTTTTTCAGGATGCGCGCAGAACGCCTGGCACCCCATGCCCCCGACCAGGCCACATTCCATGAAGAGACGGGATGCGGGACGGTTCGCATCGGCCAGCCCTGGCGCAGATCTGCATGATGGCCTGATGATCGCCGCACGCGATGATTCATACCAAGCTGCACAAAGGTTGACCGGTGAAACCGCTCCGCGCCCCCGCCCAACCCCCAAATCATGAAAGGGGCTGTCCTGGATAAATCACTCAATGCCGTTTCACATCATTGAAATCACGAAGATTTCCCAATATCTGAATAGCAAGATTTTTGAGGGGTTGAGAGA
>JALVRJ010000071.1:2562-6538 GCA_027031305.1 Hyphomicrobiales bacterium
CATTGAGTATCAAGCATGAAAACGCTTCGCGGCGGCCCACAGGGCCGTGCTTGACATTCAATGAGTTGTGAAACAGCAAACCCGTTATCTGGGACAGCCCCTCATGAAAAACAATGGCTTGGGCGGGGGTGCGGGGCAGTCTCACCAGTCAGACATTACGCATTCTGGTATTACAGTTCATGTCGCTGGCTTTCGCTCCTGGAAATAAATGCCTCCCATGAAAAACCAGCGACATCGCGAGAGAATGCCACTGCAATCCACGCCTTTCACGAGTCTTGGGTCGGCAAGGAACATGATCTGGAAGACCGTTGAAGGGCTGCGAGACCGGCGAGTCTGTGGTCAGAGTATCTTTCTTATTCCGGCCGAGTGGCTTTTCGATGCGCCTCCTCTTGCATGACCAGGAAAAACGCACTTCAATAGCCCAAGAGTCCAAGTGTTTCCACATGGCAATTTCCATGCCGATCCATGATCAGGCCAAAGTTTGAAAGTGACTTGAAACACAAATAGTCATGGAACGTCTCACTCTCACTGCGCGAGCCGGTTACAAGGCCTCCGAGGCTGTCATCCACATGGCACGCTACCTGTTGGCCCTTCCCTACTGCAAAAAGGATGCGCGTGTCCTCGATGCCGCCTGCGGGGAAGGATATGGCTCATGGTTCATGAAGCAGGCGGGCGCTTTTCGCGTTGATGGTATCGACCTGTCCTCCAAGGCCATTTCCACTGCCAGGAAGCTGTTCGATGAAGATGACCTGGCCTTTCACCGTCTCGATGCGGAGGAGATAGCGAGGAAATTCTCCGAGAACACCTTCGATCTCGTCGTCTCCATCGAAACCCTCGAACATCTGAAGAATCCGGAAAGATTCCTCGCGGCGCTGAAAAAGGTGGCCAAAAGGAACGCCACGATCATCATTACCTGCCCGAATGACCATTGGTATTACCCAACGGACGATCAGGCGAACCCCCATCATGTTCGCAAATTCACCTTTCGTGAGTTTCGTGAAATGACCGCTGATATCCTTGGAGGCGATGCCGCTTGGGGGTTTGGCGTGCCCGTCATGGGCTTTGGCAATGTCGAAGAGGATCTGGCCGGCTGGGGTTACAGTAACAGGCAGATCCAGATGCTCGAGGGTACCATGCAGGAATGTGCCCTGCTGGTACCCCCGGATCATTCAGACAGGCCCGACTTGCGCAATTGCAGCTACTTTTACGGCATCTGGAATGGAGGCTCGCACGAACAGGCCAGTTCCGCCGTTTATCCGATGTCCATGGATCGCTATGCCCGGCTGCTGGCATGGGAAAATATGGCGGGCTCTCCCGCCGATCTGGAAACATTGAAGAAAACGTGTGACCGGCTTGAGACAACGCGTGAGGAGCTGGCCAGGCAGTTGCGGGAAGAACGGACATCCAGCGAAGCGCGCGTGGCGGCGCTTGAAGCGGAGCGGGCGCGGTTGGCCGCCCGCCTGCACGAGAAGGAGCGGGAGGCCGAGGCCCACCGGGTGCGCGCCCTGGCGCTGGAGAAGGAACAGCAAGCGGCACTGAAACAAATAGAGGCCTTGCGTGCGGGGGTGGAGAATGAGCTCGCCAAGGCAGCCACGGAGCGCGAGACCCTGGAACGGCGAATGCGGGAAGCCCTCACCCGCCTGCACGAGAAGGAGCGGGAGGCCGAGGCCCACCGGGTGCGCGCCCTGGCGCTGGAGAAGGAATGCCAGGTGATGCGCGAACATGTGGTTCCCATACATCGGGACTCCCTGATGGCGCATCCCGTTCAGCCAGCCCCGCAATCCGGCCGACCCATGGCGCCTCCCGCAGGTCGAGACCGGCTGCTGCGGATGGCCTTGCGCATCAGGCCATTTGTTCCCGGACCGGCATGGCGGTTCATGAAATGGCTGGCCTATCGACTGAAGATCCTGCCTTGATGTGAAAACGGCGCTTTCGCCACAAATGAGAAGAAGATGACCAGATTTCCTCCGAACATATTGCATGTACCCTACTACCACGATGAAAATCATTATGTGCTGAGCGATCCCAAGGCCGGGCCCATGGGCCCCAACATAGGCATCGATGGGCACAACCTGACCATCGCCTTCCTGTCGTTGAATCGCTCCTCGCTGTCCATCAGATTGCTCGAATCCATCAGGAAGCACCTGGTCAACTTCGCCGGCGAGGTGCTGATCGGTGACAATGGTTCGGCACCGGACGAGCTGGACAACCTGAAAAAATATCTCGAAAGGGAATTTCCCTACCGCTGGCGGCTGCTGGAATTCGGCCAGAACCATGGCGTCGCGGGTGGGCGCAACCGCCTGATGGACGCGGCCGGCACGGACTGGGTGATGTTGCTGGACAACGACATCTACCTTGTTGCCAATCCATTGGCCACCATTCAGCGGGAACTGGCGACCCTGGGAACGCATTTCATGAGTTTCCCCCTGCTGAATCCGGACCATGCCACCTATTTCGCCCGTGGCGCCTGCTTGCAGACATTGATCCAGGAAGGCCGTCCACGCCTGACGATCAATCCCTTCATCCCCTCCGGCGCTCCAACGGATGCCGGGAGAGGCAGCGGCAACCGGGATGACAAAGAATCGCCATTTCTCTGCACGTTCCTGTTCGGCGGCGCTTCCATCCTGAACCGTCATTCCTTCCACAGGTTGGGAGGGTTCGACGACGGCATGTTCATTGGTTTCGAGGACATCGATTTTTCCTTGCGTCTTTTCCGCGAGGGCATGAAGGTCGCGACCTCCAGCGCCGATTTTCTCGTGCACGATCATCCGCAGGCAGCGTCACAGACGGATGACGACTACGAACGTATCCGCTTCTCACGTCAGAAGCTCCGTGAATCGGCCTTGTACCTGGAGCGAAAAACCGGCTTCAAGATCTGGGGAGAGGAAGTCGAGGAATGGATGCGGGAAAATGCCCGCAAACAGGGCTGGGAAGAGGAGGCCGATGTACCAGGAAAGGCCTCGCCCTTGCAAGCATCGCCTTCTTTCCCGACGACCGAGCGGCCGCGGATCGCGCTACTTACCGACACCAACGACTGGGCCTTCGCCAACATTTCCCGCCAGCTCAAACGGCACCTTTCGGATCGTTTCGAGTTCGAAGTCTTCCCCCTCGTCGAACTGGCTGAAATCGAGCGCCGGCGCTGGTTCGAGACCAACTGCGCCGGCCACTTCGCCGAAGGTGGCGCCTCGGCGTTCGGGATGGCCCTCGTCGCCGCCGAGGACTGCGACATCATCCATGTCTTCTGGCGCGAATTCCTCACGCTCATCGACACGCCCCTTCTCGCCGACTACGCCCGGCGGATCGGCTTCACCTATGAAGAGTTCAGGAAGAGATTCATCGAGGGGAAGACCTTTTCGACATGTGTATATGACCACCTGCATTCCACGAAGGAAGACATCGAGCGATTTGAAAGGGTATTCGCGGAAATCGTGTCCGGATACTATGTGTCTTCCTACAAGCTGGAGAGGATTTACAAGGGTTTCGGCATCATTCCCGCACCAAAGGCGGTTCTGCCCGATGGCGTGGACCTCGGCATGTTCCGTCCTCGCAACCTGGAGCGCTTCCGCGAACTTCCCGGCCGCCCACTGCGCGTTGGCTGGGTCGGTCACAGCGGCTGGGCCGAGACGATCGAGGATTTCAAGGGCGTGCACACCATCCTCAAGCCGGCCATCGCCGAATTGCAACGGGAAGGAGCGCCCGTCGAGCTGCGCCTCGCCGATCGCAAGGAAGGCTTCATCCCCCACCATCTGATGGCGGATTATTATGCCGAAATCGACGTGCTGGTGTGCACCTCGAAATGCGAAGGCACGCCCAACCCGGTGCTGGAGGCCATGGCTTGCGGCGTGCCCGTCATCACCACGGATGTCGGCATCGTGCGCGAGGCGCTGGGCAGGAAACAGCACGAATTCATTCTCGAGAAGCGTGACAAGGAGCACCTGAAGAGGGCCATCGTCTCCCTCATCGAGCGGCCGCAGAT
>JALVRJ010000072.1 GCA_027031305.1 Hyphomicrobiales bacterium
GCGGCGGGCGCGTTTTCCACCACGAAGCGCACAACCTTCTCGTCGCACAGCCCCGCGCCGGCCTCCATGGTGTCGCGGATATGGGCCTCGAAGCTGTCCTCGTCGTCCAGCACCACGGCGATGCCGCCCTGGGCGTGGAAGGTGTTGGTTTCTTCCACCACCGTCTTGGCCAGCACGGCGGTGCGTATGCCGGCCTCGCCCAGCTCGATGGCCAGTTGCAGCCCCGCCGCGCCGGAGCCGATGATGAGTACGTCGTGAAGATATTCCTTTTGCTTGCCGCCCATGCCTTTCGCCCGCCTGATTGCGTCCGCGCGTCTATTTCATGGCCGATGGCGCAGCGCGGGGCAAGGGGCGGGGATGTGAAACAGTGGGGTTTTCATGCCCTCTTCAGGCGCTCGTGGAAGCGCCGACGGTGGTGGTCGAGGAAGGTGGGATCGGGCCGGAAGCGTTCCGGCGGCTCCAGGCGGGGCGATTCCACCCGCTCGAGTGCGCGCCGGGCACGCGTGGGCACGTCGGGCGCGACGAGCAGGCGCATGTCCTCGTCGAAGGTGATGAGGTGGCGGTCGAAGGCGCGGTCGTGCAGGGTGTTCAGGCAGATGCCGTTGCGCGGGTTCAGGCGGTTGTGCGGGTCGTCGCGCCAGGGCACGATGTGCGAGGCGTTGAGCAGGCGCACGTCGTCGACGCCGGTGAGCGGGCAGCGCTCGCGCCAGCTGGCCAGCACCATGCGGCGGAAGAAGTCCTGCCCCAGCCGCTGGCGCACGGCGACGATGCGCTCGGTCTGATCCGCCGGCAGGGGCGGGCGCAGTTCCTCGCCGCTTTCCTCCGCCAGGCCGGGCGAGGCGTCCGGCCCGCCCAGTTGGCGCTGATACACGGGCAGAATGATTTCGGGGTCTTGCAGGAACTCTTCCCATACCTGCCGGTCGAGGCGGCTGGCATTGCCGAGGCCCTGGCGGGGCAGCGAATCGTCCAGCGAAGCTAGATTGCACGCTTTCATGGCCACCGCGCCAGGCGTGCGGCCCAATCGTTGCGCTAGGGCCACGATGTCCGGATTGCGCTCGTGCAGCCTGCCGAAGGGCGTGCGCAAATACAGCGCCAGCACCTCGCGGACTTCAGCTGCTGTCCAGTTGCGGCGGATGGTCATGGGTGTCGGCCCGGGATGAACAAACGAGCGCGGGGGAATGCCGCAAAAGCATTATGACCCGTTCCAGTCCTTCATTTCCAGTCCAGGCCGATGTCGATGGCGGGCGCGGCCATGGTGATGCGGCTGGTGGAAATGTAATCAACACCCGTTTCGGCGATGGCACGGATGTTGTCCAGCGTCACGCCGCCGGAGGCCTCCGTTTCCGCCCGGCCGGCCACGATGGCCACAGCTTCGCGCAGCTCCTCCGGCGTCATGTTGTCCAGCAACACGCGCGTGGCACCGGCCTCGATGGCCTCGCGCACCTGCTCCAGGGTATCGCATTCAACCTCTATGACCGCGTGCCCGGCCTCTCTCGCGCGGCGCACGGCCTCGGCCACGGAGCCGGTGACGGCCACGTGGTTGTCCTTGATGAGGATGGCGTCGTAAAGCCCCATGCGGTGGTTCTGCGCCCCGCCCATGCGCGTGGCGTATTTCGACAGCCGCCTGAGGCCCGGGATGGTCTTGCGCGTATCCAGCAGCACCGCTTTCGTGCCTTCGATGGCGTGCACATATTTCCGCGCCAGCGTGGCCATGCCACAGAGCAGTTGCAGGATGTTCAGCGCCGTGCGCTCCGCCGCCAGCAGGGCACGCGCAGCCCCCTCGATGTGGGCGATGACCTGTCCGGCCTCCACCGCCGCCCCATCGTTCACCTCCGGCGCGAAGCGTGCTTCGTCAGAGAGCATGGCGAAAGCCCGCTGCGCCACTGCCAGCCCGGCGACGACGCAATCCTGCCGCGCGCGCATGACACCCGAGAAGCGCACATCGGCAGGAATGACGGCGTCCGACGTGATGTCGCCCACCGCGTCGAGGTCTTCCGCGAAGGCAACCTCAAGGACCTGCCGGACGTCTTCTTCCGTCAGTGGTTCCGCCAGTGGCAACAGCTTGTTGGAAGCGCTCATGGA
>JALVRJ010000073.1 GCA_027031305.1 Hyphomicrobiales bacterium
ACCATCATCCACAGGTTCTCTCGGCTTCATGACATCCTCCCCGAAATTCACGCTTCAGGGAGAGTGAATCACGAAAAACCCGCCCGATCAATTTGCAAGAAAAGCAACCAAAGCAGCAGCTTCCTTGCAAAATCCGTTACTTCGTAAAACAGATTATTCCCGTAACCTTAATATGTTGCAATTAAATCACAGGGGACGAAGTGGTGTGGAAAGGCGCGGCAGGGAATGGCGCCCGCGCGCCTCATTCATCATCGAAAAGCTGTGGCTGCAAGGAGGCTTCCGTCTTCGGTTCCTGCCGTTTCTCGCCCGAGGAGTCCTGCGCGCGGGCGGGAGTGACATGCGGTACCACCAGCCGCACTTGGGTGCCGGCTCCCTCTCGGCTGTCGATTTCCAGCCGCCCGCCATGCTTTTCGGCCACCGCCTTGGCGATGGCCAGCCCGATGCCGGATCCGCCTGAATGGCTGTTGTAGGCTTCGCCGGCGCGTTCGAACGGCTGGCCGATGCGCGCGATCTTTTCCGCCGGAATGCCGATGCCCGTATCGCGCACCTCGAACGTCAGTTCGCCGTTTTCGGAAAGTCCGGCGGAAATGCGCACCTCGCCCCGGCTGGTGAATCGAACCGCGTTGGACACCAGCTGCATCAGCGCCTTGTGGACGAGGTCGACGTCCAGCACGCTCTCGAGGTTTTGTGGCGCCCGCCAGCTCAGTAGAATATTCTTGCGCTCGGCCTCGGCCATGAAGCGCTCGCCCACGTCCGCCACCAGGCCGGCGATGTCTGTTTTTCGTGGCTCCGCGTTGTCATATTCGGTGCTCAGCTGGGCATATTCCAGCATGTCATGGATCTTGCGGCTGATCTCCTGCCCGGAGGCATGAATTCTCTCCGCGTAGTCGCGGTAGATTGTGCTCAGCTCGCCCAGCACTTCGTTACGCATCGCATCGGCCGAGCCGATGATGTGGTTGAGCGGCGTGAACAGCTCATGGCTGACGTTGGCCAGGAACTGCGACTTGATTCGCAGCGCGTCCTCGGCGCGTTCCTTTTCACGGCGAAAGCGCCTGGCCAACATGTTCAGATGCTCGTTCTTGTGCCGGATTTCCCGTTGCGAGCGCTCCAGCGCCTCCACCGTCCGTTCCAGTTCGCGGCGGGAATTTTCCAGCTCTATCTGCTTGCGCTTGAGCTCGGTGATGTCCGTGCCCACCGAGACGAGGCCGCCGCCGGGCATGGGGCGTTCGGAAATCTGTAACCAGCGTCCATCGGCCAGTTCCAGCTCGGCGATGGTTTCCTGCTGTGCGCCATCGCCCAGCGTGCGCGGAGCATGGCGCTTGCGCACCGGGTTGGCGGCATCGCGCATGACCTCGGCCAGCGTCCGCCCGCTTTCGCACGCCTCGGCGGAGAGGCCGAAAAATTCGCGGAACTTGCTGTTGCACGTCACCATGCGCATCCGCTCGTCCCAGAGGGCGAAGCTCTCCGAAATGGCCTCGATGGCCTGGGTGAGGCGTTGTTCGGCGTCGCGCGCCGCGTCGTTGGCCAGCTTCTGCTCGGTGATGTCCACCGCGATGCCCACCAGGTGAAGCCCTTGATCGGACTGTTCCTCTGGCAGCGCGCCGCGCATCTTCACCCATGCCCAGCCGTCTTGCGCCCGCCGCAGACGCAGCTCGTGCTCGAAGGTTTGCTGGCCCTTGCTCAATCCCTCTTCCAGCAGCTGGTCGATGGGGGGCTCCTCCGGGTGTTGCAGGGCGAGGAAATCCTTGAGATCCATGTAGCCCATGTAGCCCTCGCTTCCCGGCAGGTTCAGCAGTTGCCGCATGGACGGCGACAGGTAGATGCGCCCGCGCGAAATGTCCCAATCCCACAGCCCGCAACGGCCCAGTTGCAGGGAGGCCTCCAGCCGCCTGATGAAGTCGACATGGCGGCAGTTTTCCTCTTCCGTCCACCTGGACTGCCAGTTGTAGATGGCGGTCAGCCCCGCCATGACCACGAACACACCCGCGAACAACAGCAGCAGCATGGTCGCCGTGTTGTCCGACGATGATGCCGTGGTGTCGGCTTGCTGCGTCAACACCACCGCGCCCGGCCAGGTCCTCAACGGCATGGCCCCTGCAAGGAGCTCCTCGCCATTGGCCAGGACGACGCGCTCCACTTCGGCTGTCCCGTCCGCCGCCATCACCAGTCGCCGCAGGGCGGCTGGCAACGGCGCGCCGGCACGCGGCAACCAGGCCGGCGGCGCGCCGTCCCCGGCGAACGCTTGCACCTTGCCGGCTTCGTCAACAATGATGAAATGACGCCCATGCCCGAAGGCGAAGCCGGGCACCACGTGGCGGATATCCTCCGCCAGCGGTGCGCGCACCGTATCCGCACCGCGCACCGCCTCGCTCAGGCCATGTGCGGCCAGACGCAACAGGCTGACGAATTGCTGCCGTTGCACCTTGGCATTGTGCCGGTGCGTGTCCCGGAAATGCAGAAATATGCCCGCCGCCAGCAGCAGCAGGGAAAGGACGGCGACGATGGTGATGATGCGGCGTGCACCTCGTTCGCTCAGGCCAGACCTGACGCGCCGCCCCCGGGACGGAGCCCCCCTGGCGTCGGCCTTGCCGAACAGATGCTCGAGGTCGCAGCGCGCCACTGCCTGCCCCCCTGTCTTGGGACAATCCATGGTTGAGTGGATCGCCCATGCCCCCACCGATACCATCCTTTCCTCACCTGTCGCTTCCGACACCTCGGAAAGGTGGCATGTCTCATACCATAACGCATCCGAAACGAAGAAAGATGGTGCCCTGTCATTATTGACTCCCGCCAGACCCCGCTTGTCCAGTCCCCTTCCGCAACGACTCTTTCATGACAGGCTCGATTCGAATCGAATCGGATGTGCAACGACCCCTGATTCATGTCATCACTGCCTGAAATTTGCGCATGGAACGATGTTTTCCGTTCGTTTCCTTCGGCGGTTAACCAGGCGAGTGGAAAGATCAACGATTCCTTTCCCCCTTGCTTGACTCCGGCACAACAACGATTCCACGCTTGAAATCGCCGCCAATGATACAACTGGCACGCGCCTTGCGGCTTTCGATCCCGAGAGCGGAAAGGCGTCCCATGCTGGCACAAGTTGGCTAAATGCCCCGGGCCGGCATGAGGAAGGCGTGAGGGAGAGTCATGGTTGACCGGCGCCGAATGGGCCTGCCGGTGCATCTAGAGCCCGAGGAATGCCAGGCCCCAGATTGGAAGGAAAATGGGGGCGGCCTGGTCTGGCGCCTGGTGGCTTGTGCAACGCACCCGCATGGTCTGGGGTTGGCCGTCAGCGCATTGCTGTCGGCGGGCCTGCTGACATGTGTTCCGATTACCACCGCCAACGCGGCGCAGGCGCGGGCCATCTTCAAAGTGGGGCTACGCATCGACGCCAGGCTGCTGGAGCGCGACCTGGCGCGCAAGAAGGGCACTGTCATGAGTGCCACCTCGGCGCCAGGCGGAAGAAGATCGGCCGCCTCCGGATCCACCATCAGGCGCAAGACCCTGCCTCGGGCGGACGGCTCCGGCATTTGCCGCAAGGTCTATGTCACAAGGGTCCGCTTCCGCTGGCGCTGTAGATGATGAAGCGCCTCTTGTGCCAGGATGCATAAAGGACCACCCACCACTCCGCGCCCCCACTTGGGCCCCCAAATTATGAAGAACAAGGGCGCGGGACAGTCTCACCGGTCAGTCTTTGCGCAACCTGGTATTATTCGGTGGAAAAACGATATGAAAAACCCGGAAGCCCTCGGAAAGGAGCTTCCGGGCACTGACTTGTTGGCCGTGCGAACCCTCTGGCCCGTTCCATCAGGGATGAGCAACCCCTCCCGGGGCCGTGTGGCGCGTCATTGCGGCAGCTTGTCGGTGATGCCCTTCACATACCAGTTCATGCCCAACAGGTCCGCATCGGCCATTACCTCGCCCTTCTTCACCCGCAGCTTGCCGTCCTGGTCGTAGATGGGCCCGGTGAAGGGATGCAGCTTGCCCGAGCGAATGGCCTCTTCCGTTTCTTCGGCCATTTTCTTCACGTCTTCGGGCATGTTGGTGTAGGGCGCCATGACCACCATGCCGGCGGCCAGCCCGCCCCAGGTGTCCTCGCTCTTCCAGGTGCCGTCCAGCACCGCCTTGGCGCGGCTGATGTAATAGGGCGCCCAGTTGTCGATGATGGCGGTCAGCTGCGCGTGCGGCCCGAACTTGATCATGTCCGATGCCTGGCCGAAGGCGTGGATGCCCTTTTCCTCCGCCACCTGCATGGGCGCCGCCGAATCCGTGTGCTGGGTGATGATGTCCGCCCCCTGCGCGATGAGCACTTTCGCCGCGTCGGCCTCCTTGCCCGGGTCATACCAGGAATTCACCCACACGATCTTGATCTTGAAGTCGGGGTTCACCGACTGCGCGCCCAGCATGAACGAGTTGATGCCGCGCACCACCTCCGGGATGGGGAACGAGGCGATGTAGCCCGCCATGCCCTTCTTCGACACCTTGCCGGCGATTTTGCCGATGATGTAACGCCCCTCGTAGAAGCGCGAGGAATAGGTGGCGACGTTTTTCGCCCGCTTGTAGCCCGTGGCGTGCTCGAATTTCACGTCCGGATATTTCTTCGCCACCTTGATGACGGAATCCATGTAGCCGAAGGAAGTGGCGAAAATGAGCTTGTGGCCCGAGCGCGCCAGCCGTTCCAGCGCGCGCTCCGCGTCCGCGCCTTCGGGCACCTTTTCCAGGTAGCTGGTGGAAACCTTGTCGCCCAGCGCCTTTTCGATGGCCAGCCGGCCCTGGTTGTGCTGGTAGGTCCAGCCATGGTCGCCGATGGGCCCGACATAGACGAAGCCCACCTTCAGCTTGTCCGCCGCCTGCGCCGTGCCGAGGGTTGCGGCCAGCGCCGCCGCGGCCAGCGTAATCTTGAGCGTGCTGCGCATGTTCCTGTCCTCTTTCTGCGTGGTTGTCACCGGCGTCGCGTGCGCTCAGCGTTCCGGCATGAATGGCTGGCCGATCATGGCCGGAGTGTTCATGAGAGTCAAAGTCCGGTTGCGCGAAATCAACACCAGCGCCACGATGGTGGCGAGATACGGCAGGGCGGTGAGGAACTGTGGCGGCAGGCCATAGCCCGCCGCCTGCGCATACAGCCCCAGGATCCACACCGCCCCGAACAGGTAGGCGCCGGCCAGCACCCGCCACGGCCGCCAGGTGGCGAACACCACCAGCGCCAGCGCGATCCAGCCACGCCCGGCCGTCATGTCCTCCACCCACTGCGGCGTGTAGCTGACCGACAGGTAGGCCCCCGCCAGCCCCGCCATCAGCCCGCCGAACAGAATGGCCAGCGTGCGCACCCGCCGCACCGGGTGGCCCAGCGCGTGCGCCGCGTGGTGGTTGGTGCCCACCGCCCGCAGAATCAGCCCCCAGCGCGTGTGGAACAGCAACCATGCCACCGCCGCCGTCATGAGGAAGGAGAAATAGACCAGCACGTCGTGGCCGAACAGCACCGGCCCGATGAACGGTAGGTCCGACAGCCCCGGAATATGCAGCCGCGCCAGCCGCACGCCCGGCTGGCCGACGAACGATTCGCCGATGAGGCCGGACAGGCCCAGCCCGAACAGGGCCAGCGCCAACCCACTGGCCACCTGGTTGGCCGCCAGCACCTGGGTCAGGAACACGAAGGGCAGGGCCACCGCCGCGCCGGCCAGCGCCCCGGCCACGGCCCCCAGCAGGGGGCTGCCCGTGCCCAGCGCCACGGCGAAGGCCACCACCGCGCCAATGGCCATCATGCCCTCCACGCCCAGATTGAGCACCCCGGAGCGCTCCACCACCAGCTCGCCCACCGCCGCCAGCAGCAGCGGCGTCGAGGCCGCGATGACCGTCAGCAGAAATGCCTCCAGTCCGTTCATGCCGCCGCCTCCCCCTTGTCCTTGCCCTGTTGCGTGCTCGCCGCGTGCCGCCAGCGGATGCGGTAATGCACCAGAACGTCGGCGCCGAGGATGAGAAACAGCAACATGCCTTGCAGCGCCTGCGCCACCTTCGCCGGCATGTTCAACGCCAGCTGCGCCGATTCCCCGCCCAGGTAGGTCAGCGCCAGCAGGAACGCCGCCGCCAGCACCCCCCACGGCGAAAGCCGTCCCAGCACCGCCACGATGATGGCGGCGAAGCCGTAGCCCGGCGAAATGGATGGTTGCAGGTGGCCAATGGCGCCGGCCACCTCGCCTATGCCCGCCAGCCCCGCCAGCGCGCCGGAAATCAGCATCACGTTCATGGTGATGGCGCTGGCGGAAAAACCGCCGAAGCGCGCCGCCCGCGGCGAGGCTCCCTGCACCCGCACCGCGAAGCCGAAGCGCATGTGCGACAGCAACAGCCACAGGCCCGCGATCGCCAGCAGGGCCAGCACGAACCCCAGGTGCAGCCGCCCGGAGAGGACCGGCAGGACGTGCCAGCCCTCGAACGCCACCGACTTGGGAAAGTTGAACCCCATCGGGTCGCGCCACGGCCCGCGCACCAACCAGTCCAGGAACAGTTGCGCCACGTAGACC
>JALVRJ010000074.1 GCA_027031305.1 Hyphomicrobiales bacterium
CGGACCGGGCAGCCGCGACATGGGCAGGCGGGTAACGCCCAGCTTCAGTTTTGGAGAGATTTCGGCCAGCTTGCGCCCGGCGGTCTCGCCGCCGGATCCGGCACAGATCAAGCCCACCTCGTGGCCGGCGCGCACCTGCTCTCCGACAAGATCCAGCACGTGGCGGAAAAGGCCCCCCATGGGTTCGCGGAAGACATGAACGATGCGCATGGAACCGGGCCCTCGTTACTTGTCGGCGCGGGAGGCGCGCATGGCATTCATCGGCCGTGCGCGCCGCTCCGGGGTGTCAGAACCAGCGTTCCTTCACGAAAATGATGTCGCCGGGATAGACCTGCGTGGTCATGGGCACCTTGTAGGTTTTCGTGCCTTCCGCCGTGCGCCTGGTCAGCAGCACCTCGCCGGTGTCGGCCCTCTCGCTGAAGCCTCGCGCCACGGCGATGGCGTTGGCCACCGTCATGCCCGGCTGATAGGCGTAGCGCCCGGCCTGTTTCACTTCGCCCAGAATGTAGAAGGGACGCAACTCCAGAGGCTGCACGGATACGGCGGGATTGCGCAGGTAGCCGTTGCGCAACAGGGCGGTTATCCGGTCTTCCACCTCCTTCAGGCTTAGTCCGGCCACGGCGACGGTGTTGATGAGCGGCATGGAGATGTTGCCGTCCGGATCGACCACGAACACGCCGGTGAGGTCCGGCTGGCCCATGACGCGAATGGCCAGTTTGTCGCCGGCGCCGACGCGGTATCCGCGGTCGAATTCGTAGGCGTGGCGCACGCCGGAAGCGCCGAAGGGCGGCACGGTTCCGATTTCGTTGCGGGCTGGCAGGGGGGTGGTGGATCCGGTGGCGAGCACGCCCGTGCCTTCGGGTCCGGCCTGAGGCGGGTTCTCTTCCCACGCGCCGAGACAGCCCGAAAGGGTGACGGCGCAAAGCGTCAACATGAACAGGATACCCAACCTACGCCCACACATGAACCTTCACTCCCGCAAGCCGCCAACCAACATTCGGAGAAGCGGGCCGGGGCGCTTGACCTTCCGGCGCCTTCACCATTTCACGGCAAAGGCTAGCCATTCATGGTTAATGCCCTGTTGGCGGGGTCTTGAGGCGAGATTGCGGGCGTGTCGCAAGATGGCACACCCGCCATCGTTCGTGTCGGCCCGTGAGGAAAGTGAAATATTCAGGAACCGATGTACATTTTCATCTGTTCGGCCTCGAAGGCGATTTCCTCGATGCGGCTCTTGACCACGTCACCGATGGAAATGATGCCGGCGAGCCGGCCTTCGTCGATGACCGGCAGATGGCGCATCCGCCGGGTGGTCATGATTTCCATCAGGGCGTCAGTGGTATCGTCCGGGCGGCAGGTTCGCACGTCACGCGTCATGATGCGCTCCACCGGCATGGAACGGCATTCCTCGCCGAAATCGGCGACTGCGTTGACGATGTCGCGCTCGGAAACGATGCCCAGGACCCCGCCATCGTCATCGGTGATCACCAGCGCGCCTATGCGATGCTTTTTCAACTTGCGGGCGGTGTCCTGGATGGAAACATGGGGCGGGGCGGTTATGACCGCGCTCCCCTTGTTCTTGAGAATTTGCTTAACTTGCATGGCGTTTCCTCCTGTTCAAATTGAATTTATTGTTTTTCTACCAGGCATTATCGAGTGATCGCATTATATATGATAAGTCGTATATGTCCAACCCTCGGCATTCTTGCGGACGTGCCGCGGCGCGTGTGACCGGGTATCATCATCATCGGCGATAGGCCCGTGAGAGAGTCGTTTTTCCGGCTTTATCCCATGAAAACGCGGCGATCATTTCCATCGAACAGGCCAAACAGGGCCATGCCGGTGAAGAAGCCGGCCAGGTGGGCCTCGCCGGCGACGCGATCCATGCCGCCGCTCATCCCGAAACCGACGAGGGAGACGATGATATTGATGCCGATCCAGACAAGGATGAACAGGCGCGGGCCGGGCAGGGTGAGGGTCTGTACGAAGGTGAGCGGACGCACGGTGTGCACGTCGCCACGCAGGCCTTCCGCCAACGTCGCGCCGCCTGCATAAACGAGACGCACGGAGGCGCCCAT
>JALVRJ010000075.1 GCA_027031305.1 Hyphomicrobiales bacterium
ATTCCTGAGAAAGCATCTAACCGGCCTTCCCAGCGTCTCAGGATTACCTGTCACCCCGGCGGAAGCCGGGGTCTCGTGCCGCCAACGCAGGAGCCTCCCGCATGAGATTCCGGCTTTCGCCGGAATGACGTGTGAAGGGCCGGAATGAAGAGCTGAATTCGGGCGGGGCGCGGCGTGGTGGGCGGTGTCGGTAACTCACACCGCGCCGTTTTTCAGCGGATTGCCTCCGTAGAAGTCGTGGATGGCGGCGACGGCCTCCTCGGCCGTGTCGACGATGGTGAACAGCTCCACGTCCTCGGGGCTGATGTTGCCCCAGTCGACCAGGAAGTCGAAGTCTATCAGCCGGGTCCAGAAGTCCCTGCCGACCAGCACCACGGGCATTTTGCGGCTCTTGCCGGTCTGGATCAGGGTGAGGGTCTTGAACAGCTCGTCCAGCGTGCCGAAACCGCCGGGGAAGATGACCATGGCGATGGAGCGCAGCATGAAGTGCATCTTGCGGATGGCGAAATAGTGAAAGTCGAAGCACAGTTGCGGGGTGATGTAATGGTTGGGCACCTGCTCGTGCGGCAGGGTGATGTTCAGCCCCACCGAGGGCGCGCCGGCCTCGTAGGCACCGCGATTGGCGGCCTCCATGATGCCCGGGCCGCCGCCTGTCATGACGGCGAGGTCATCGCGCCCGTGCAGCAGGGCGTCGGCGGAAACGAGCGCGGCGAAGCGACGGGCTTCCTCGTACCAGCGGGATTTTTCCAGGTCGCGCTCGGCTCGCTCCAGGGCGCGCTTGAGCGCCGCGTCCCCGGGGTTGTCCTTCAGCGCCGCGCGAGCCTTGGCCACGCGCTTGAGCGCCACGTCCTCGGGCAGGGTGCGGGCGGAGCCGAAGACCACCACCGTGCGGCGGATGCCGGCCATGCGCATGGCGCGGTCGGGCTTGTGGTATTCCATCATCAGGCGCACGCCACGCAGCTCCGGCAGGCGCAGGTAGTCGGGGTCCTTCCAGGCGACGCGGTAGCTGGAGGATTCGGCACAAGGATGGTTGTGGATGTCCTCGCCCAACTCGCTCAAGGGGCCAATGCGCATTTCGCCCCCCTCGTTGGTCCTGTCTTCGTCGTTGTCGCTCATGGATCGTTTCCCTCGCGTTTGTGGCGGCGGCGGAAATGCATTGCGCCAATGGCCCGGGAGCCATTGGCGCAAAAACGCGTGAAATTGCAAGAGGAGAGGCGCTCGACTGATTACAGCGCCTTTTCCAGGTTGGCTTCGGCGAACTCCCAATTGGCGAGGTGATCGACGAAGACCTCCAGGAATTTCGGGCGCAGGTTGCGGTAGTCGATGTAGTAGGCGTGCTCCCACACGTCGCAGCAGATGATGGGCTGCGCATCGTGCACGAAGGGGTTCTCGGCGTTCGGTGTCTTCATGATCTCCAGCTTGCCGTCCTTCGCCACCAGCCAGGCCCATCCCGAACCGAACTGGGTGACGCCGGCGTTGATGAACTCCTCGCGGAACTTGTCGAAGCCGCCGAAAGCGTCGTTGATGGCCGCTTCCAGCTTGCCAGGCAACTTCGAGCCTCCGCCGCCGGGCTTCATGCCGTCGAAGAAGAAGGTGTGGTTGAACACCTGTGCGGCGTTGTTGAACAGCCCCGGGTTCTTGCCGAAGCTTTCGCGGATGATGGTCAGCTCGTCGGCGTCCTCCAGGCCAGAGCCGGGCAGCAGCTTGTTGGCGTTTGCGACGTAGGCGGCGTGGTGCTTGTCGTGGTGATATTCCAGCGTCTCGGCCGACATGTGCGGCTCCAGCGCGTCGTAGGCATAGGGCAGATCGGGCAGCTTGAATTCGTAGGCCATGGTCGTTTCTCCCTTGAGGATTCGCGATTGTTCAATGCATTTTTCAATGCGCGTCACGACGCGCAACACCCCGCCCGCGCCGAGTGGCGCGGAGGCGGGCGGGATTGCGCCGATTCCAGCTGGCTGTAGCCGCTATCAGGGTAGAGGCTGAGTCGATATTCGCCAAGCGGCATGTTTCCACACGATGGAAGAGCTGGTGAATGAGCAGCGTTGCCGCCGGGCAGTGCAAGAGCCACCCGGCAGATCGAGAGGCCGCCATGCATCAGCCCACCAGCAGCGTTTTCCACCAACTGAGCGTGTAGGCGTAGATGCCGCCGGCGGCGATGGCGGCGCCATAGGGAAGCTTGACGTGATAGGACATGACCTTGCGCAGGGTGGCGTCGCCCTGCATCCACACGCCGTATTCGATTTGCAGGATGCGCCAGCCCCACATGATGATGGCCAGCACGCCACCGGCGAGCGCGATCATGACCGCATAGTCCGGCAAATGCTGCCAGTCAATCCAGATGGCGCTGGCGGCGATCATCTTGGCGTCGCCGCCGCCGAACTTGCCGGCCGGGGTGAGCATGAAGGCGACGAACATGATGCCGAAAACGGTGGCGAAGCCGACGAGGTGCCACAGGAAGACATCCCACGGCATTCCGAGCAGCAGCGCCACCGGGAAAAAACTGCCGAAAATGGCCAGGTTCAGCCAGTTGGGGATGCGATAATGGCGAAAATCATTGAGCGCCGCGTAAAGCGCCAGCGCGGGGTAAACCGCCAGCAAGAGCATGGTAAGATACGACATCGGTCACCTTCACTCACTCATTCGTCATCCTTCGCCTGCCTTCCGTCGCCGGAATGCACGCCGATCAATGGCGATCTCCTCGCCGCCCTTCCCCATCAACACTGTCAGACAAGCGTGAAAGCCGGGTAAAGCCCGGCACTATTTTTGTCCTGTCGCGTCAAGGCGCTCCTGCATGACCACCAGGCGCCGCATGGCCTCACGGCCCATGATCCAGCGCGCCAACGGCCCGGCCAACCACCAGCAGGCCAAGGCAATGGCTATGCCGGCATAGGCATCCACGGCATAGTGCCAGCCCAGCCACACGGAGCCAATGGCGATCATGAAAGCATAGATGGTCATCAACCAGCCGGCGAGACGGCCATGTCTCCACGCCAGCAACGCCATGAGCGTGGCTTGCGCGTTATGCATGGAGGGAAAGGCGGAAATGCCCCCCAGCGTCACATCTTGCGCCTGGTATCCCTTCCACAGCATTTCCTGCGTTTCCAGCGCCCATACCGGCACGATCTGCGCCACGGCGTGTAGATGGGCCATCAGGGGCGCATAAGGATCGGGCGAGAGCGCGAGACGGGCGTAGTAGGCCGGACCGGCGGACGAGAAAATCGTCGCCAAGATGTTGCCGCCGATGACCCAGCTCATCAGGAAGGCTACCAGAAAACGGATGGAATCCTCGCCAGGCCTGCGCTGCAAGGCCACCCACAACAAGGAACCGACCGACAGGAAGAACCAGAAATTGTAAAGGAAATTGATCATGAAGGTGGCGGGAACGGAATGCAGGAAAGGCTCCAGCCAGCGCCATGGATCCACGCCGCCATGCAGGGCCCTGTCCAGGCGCATGAACGTTTCGTCCCATGCAAAGGGGTTGACGAAGGGAATGTTCCCCTTGGCCACGGCGAAGGCCTGGAGAAAGATGGAAAGAAGGGGAAATACGATCACCAATGACAACAGCCGGGCCGGGTTGAAGATGATGACCCTGGCCTCTTGCCACAAACGCCGGATGGGGCTTGCGGGGAAACCCTGCCTTGCGTAGACGGCCAGCCTGAAAATGACGAACATGGGAATGGCGCCCGCCGCCAGCGTGGCCAGCAACTGGATGATGCCGTCCGCCCCGAATGCATTTTCCCCCTGCACGGGCAGAAGGGTGCCCACCAGCACGGCATAGGCGACCACGAAGATGATAATGGGCAGCCAGGCGCGAACGCCTTGCGCCAGTATGGCGACAAGCGCGAGCGCGCGGTCCGCCAGATGCCTTTCAGTGCTGAAAGTGTCTCCGCCTGAAACGATCAGCCTTTCCTGTCGCATCGCCAGCCTCTCCTCAGGATTCATTGCTGGCCGCATGAAGCCATATTCCGGTTGCCATAGGATTAAGGTGCTGACGCATGGCGCAAGCATCGGTCAGGAGCAGTCCGCGACCACCAATGCACGCCTTCCGCCTCCAACGGACAATGCTCCGTCAGGCCTCGTGCCCGTGAAATCCGTTGGTTGTTCTCGAGCATACATTGTGCCGGCTTGAGCGGATGAAATCGCCGCCGCAATTCGGCGCCATGCATTCAGAGACATGATACCAGAATGCATAAAGAACCACGCAGAAGCCCCGCGCCCCCGCCCAACCCCCAAATCATGAAAAACAAGGGCTTTGGCGGGGGCGCGGGGCGGTTTGTACCGGTCAGCCTTTGTGCAAGCCGGTATGACAAGGACCACCCGGATGAATGCCAAGATCCTTCATGCAGGCCTGACAAGCACAAACAGAAACTCCCCTGCCGGCAATGGCCGACAGGGGAGAAGACGTTTCCACGCTTGCGTGGATTACATCTTGCTCGCCACGCTGTTGAACGTCGTGGAGATCTTCGACTTGATGGTCGGCATCACGGCGACCAGCGCCAGGCCGGTGGCGGCCACGATCAGGCCATACTCGATGGCGGTGGCACCGGACTCATCCTTGAAAAAGCGAGCAACCTTGTTCATTTTTCTACTCCTTGCGTTACGTTTTCCACTTGCACACTTGGCTTTCGGGCCGCCCCTTCTTGTTCGTGGGGCCGTGCTGCCCTCCAGCCATGGCCCAACATAGGGGGCAGGAATTAAAGCCGGGTAAAACCATCATTGTGATTTGATCGCATCGGCAAGTTTGCGTGGCGTGGTAAATAAATCATTTCTTTCCCCACCCAATGCATAAAGAGGCAGAAGAATAGGCGCTACGTATACTTCGATACCGCATACCGAAAAAATGGCGGAGGATATCAGCCGTTTAACGCATAATTTTGGGGTGGGAAGAGCCTGGCCCCGCCCTTGCAGGGACTTTCATTCCCACATCCGCACGCGTGCGCCGTGACCGCGTTGAAGCTGCTTGCGCGGCGGTGTATGTGTCTTTACTCGAGGGGGCGCAGGCCAGAAAGCGCCGGAAGAGCGGCGCCGTTTCCGGCAGCGGGGAAAGAAATACGGGACGCGGCGCGTGGCAGAGCATGGAGGAGGCGTGTCATGAGCGAGGAACTCTCCGTTCAGGGCAAGGCGCTGCTCATCGTGGATGACGACCGGCCGTTTCTCAATCGCCTGGCGAGAGCCATGCGAAGCCGCGGCTTCGCCGAGGTGCGCACGGCGGAGACGGTGGCCGAGGCGCTGGAGCAGGTGCGCGTCGATCCGCCGGACTTCGCGGTGGTGGACATGCGCCTGGAGGATGGCAACGGCCTGGATGTGGTCGAGCGGCTGAGCAAGACGAAGCCCGAGGCGCGGGCCATCGTGCTGACAGGCTACGGCAACATTGCCACGGCGGTGACGGCGGTGAAGCTGGGAGCCTTCGACTACCTGGCCAAGCCGGCGGATGCCGACGCCATTTTCCGCGCCCTGGTGGCGGAGCCGGGCACCAGGGCGGCGCTGCCGGAAAATCCCATGTCGGCCGACCGGGTGCGCTGGGAGCACATCCAGCGCGTCTATGAACTGTGCAATCGCAACGTGTCGGAAACGGCGCGACGGCTGAACATGCACCGGCGCACCTTGCAGCGCATTCTGGCCAAGCGGGCGCCGCGCTGAACGTTCGCACCATGAACACGGCGCATCGCCGTCATCACTCCGCCTCTTCGTCAGGAAGCATCCATGCGCGGAGGCAAGGGAATTTTAGCCATTCTCCGCGAGAATAGTGCCGTGAGCGACGAGAAGAAGCTGCTGCTGGTGGTGGCCGCCGCGCTGGTGGACGCGGACAACCGCGTGCTGCTGGCGCAACGCCCTGAGGGCAAGAGCATGGCGGGGCTGTGGGAGTTTCCCGGTGGCAAGCTGAACCCGGGCGAAACGCCGGAAGCGGCCCTGGTGCGCGAGTTGCGCGAAGAGCTGGGCATAGAGGTGTCGCCGCCATGCCTGGCGCCGCTGACCTTCGCCTCGCATGATCATGGTGGTTTTCACCTGCTGATGCCGCTGTATGTCTGTCGCAAGTGGCGAGGGCTGGCGCGACCACTGGAAGGGCAACAACTGGCGTGGGTGGAAAAGCAGCGCCTGCGCGACTATCCCATGCCGCCGGCGGACGCGCCATTGGTGGCGCACTTGCTGGATGCCCTGCCCTGAAGCTGCGGCTTCGCGGCATGGCGCGTGGTTCGTCCGCTCGTGGAGCGGTGTGTGTGGCGTGCGAGGAGTATCGAGAGATGAGAAACCTTTCCCCTTCCCGTGGGTACGAGATGGAGCTGCGCCCGGGCCTGAAGCCGGCGCCGAGAAGGCTGTTGGCGGCGATGGCCGTGATGGCCACGGGCGTGATGCTGATGCTGGCCGGCATCATCGGCGCGCTGGTGGCCTGACCAATCGACGCCGCCGCACGCCTTCGGGCCGGCTTGCATGGGGCGGTCCCTACGCAAGCTGGCATTATACTAGGTTGCGCAAAGGT
>JALVRJ010000076.1 GCA_027031305.1 Hyphomicrobiales bacterium
CATCGTGCACGACTGCCACGTCACCTGCCCGCTGCACAACTGGGTGCTGAACCTGAAGACCGGCGAGGCGGAAGCGCCGGATGAAGGAAAAGTCGCCACCTACGAGGTGAAGGTGGAGGACGGCGCGATATACTTGAAGCTGTAAAGAAGGCGCTTGCCATCATCACCGTCATGCCGGCGAAAGCCGGCATCTCGGGCCAGAAATGCACGAGTATGCAGCACGAGATCCCGGCTTTCGCCGGGATGACGAGCGGGACGCAAGCGCGAAGGACGGGAAGAACCCATGCTGTTCGGACGCACGAAGAAGAACCCGGTCGTCCTGCCGGAAAAGAAGGTGGAGCGCTGGGAGACGGTCACCTGCGGGTATTGCTCCACGGGCTGCTCTATCGACATCGGCTTTGATGACGAGGGCAACCCCATTTCCTGCCGCGGCAACGCCGAGGCCGATGTCAATCGCGGCAAGCTGTGCCTGAAGGGCATTTTCGAGTTCGACATCTTCTGCGCTCCGGGGCGCGGCACGAAGGTGCTGGAGCGCGACCACATCCGCGAGGAATGGCGCGAGAGCACGTGGGATTCCGCGCTTGACAGGCTCTATTCCGAGATCCGCCGCATCCAGAAGAAATATGGCCGCGACGCCTTCGCCATCATCTCCACCGGCCAGATGCTCACGGAGGAGTTCTACACGCTGGGCAAGCTCACTCGCGGGCTGATAGGCACCAACAACTATGACGGCAACACCACCCTGTGCATGGCCTCGGCCGTGTCCGGCTACAAGCGCAGCTTCGGCTCCGACGGCCCGCCGGGCTGCTACGAGGACTTCGAGCATACCGACTATCTCATCGCCTGGGGCTCCAACATGCCGGAGCAGCACCCGGTGATGTATTGGCGGCTGAAGGACGCGCACGAGCGGCGCGGTTTTCCCATCGTCGCCGTCGATCCGCGTGTGACCATGATGGCGCAGAACGCCTCGCTGCACCTGCCCATCCGCCCCGGCACCGATGTGCCGCTGATGAACGCCATGATGCACGTCATCTTCGCCGAAGGCCTGGAAGACAAGGAATACATCGAGAAGAACTGCACCGGCCTTGAGGCGCTGAAAGAGGAAGTGGCGAAATGGACGCCTGACCGCGCCAGCCAGATCACCGGCATTCACCCGGACACCATCGTCACCGTCGCGCGTGCCTTCGCCCGCGCGAAGGCCGCCATGCAGGTGTGGACGATGGGTATCAACCAGTCCACGCACGGCTCCGACGGCGTGGTGGGCATCAACAATCTGGCGCTCATTACCGGCAACGTCGGCAAGCCCGGTGGTGCGCCGCTTTCCATCACGGGGCAGTGCAACGCCATGGGCACGCGCGAATGGTCGGGCACCTCCGGGCTTCCCAACTTCCGTTACCTCGAGAACGAGCAGGACAGGAAGGAAGTGGCCGAGTTCTGGGGCATCGACGAGGAGTTTCTGCCGCGCAAGCGGGGGCTGACGCAGACGGACATCTACAAGGCGATGGAGGCGGGCGAGATCAAGGGCGTGTGGCTGATCGCCACCAACCCGCTCACCTCGCTGCCCGACACCGCGAAGGTGCGCCGGGCCATGGAGCAGCTGGAGTTCTGCTGCGTGCAGGACAGCTATGTTGACGCGGAGTCGGTGCAATACGCCCATGTCTACCTGCCCGGCGGCACCTGGGCGGAGAAGGACGGCGTGATGACCAACACCGAGCGCCGGGTGAACCGGGTGAAACCGGTGGTGACGCCGCCGGGCGAGGCGAAGCCGGACCTGTGGATCTTCAACCGCGTGGCCGAGCGCTTCAACCGTGAGCGCAACCAGCCGTTGACCTTTCCGGAGAAGGCGGGCGATGTCTTCGAGGAAATGCGTCGGCTCTCGAAAGGCCGGCTGGCGGACTATTCCGGCATGGACCACGAGCTGATCGAGAAGAACAAGGGAATCCAGTGGCCCTACTCACAAGAGCAGCGCGAGCGCGGCGAGGCGCCGCCGAAAGGCGGGGTGCGGCTGTATACGAAGCCCGCCACCTTCCGCCATCCGGACGGCAAGGCGAAGCTCATT
>JALVRJ010000077.1 GCA_027031305.1 Hyphomicrobiales bacterium
GGCGGCCAGCTCCGGCTCCTGCGGCAGGTAGCCGACAGTAGCGCCCTCGGCCAGCCACGCCTCGCCGGAGAAGTCCTTGTCGATGCCGGCCATGATGCGCAGCAGGGTGGACTTGCCGGCGCCGTTGGGGCCCAGCACGCCGATCTTGGCGTCCGGGTAGAAGGAGAGATGAATGTCGTCCAGGATCTTCTTGCCGTTGATGACCTTGGTCAGGCCATTCATGTGATAGATGAACTGCCGCGCCATGATATGATCGCCGCCCTTGTTATCATCGTTTTTCCAGAGACTTGCGTGCCTGGGACGAATACGCGCCCCTTCGTCCGGGGGTGATAGCGCAACCGTGGGGCGGTTGCAAAGGGAATGATGGATGAATGGGAATTCCAGATGGAATGACAGGTTGACACGAGCTGACATTTTGTCACGTCGGAATAAATGTCGAAAAATTAACAGGTTGTTAATTCCATATGGGGCAGCGCCCTGCCAAATTGGCAGGTTCTGTCGCTTGCCGGTTGTGCTGTGAACTGTTTTGTTATTGAAAAAACTGCCAAAGATCAATTTGTTAATTATTTCATCCCTGCTTGGCATGGTGATTGCAGCTCTCATGGGCGAGCTGCCAAGCAGGGAGGGAATTCATGGTTATCTCGGTGCGTCGAATGGGACGGATGGCGCTGTTGCTGCTGGCGATGGGCATGGCGGGCAGCGTTGGACATGCCGCGAGTGAACAGAAGATCTGTGACGACCTGTTCAAGGCTTGTTTCGTGGTGAAGGGGGCGCCGCCCTATACCCCGGACAATCCCTTCGTGGCGGGGGTCGAGCCGAATCAGCGGCCGGAGGGGGCACCGGTGATCACGGCCTATGAAAAGGACGCGGCCTGGTACGAGCGCGCGTTGCACGGCGTTTCCCAGCCCTATCCCTGGAGCCTGCGTTTCCTGGAGGACCAGGGCGCGTGGTTCACGCCATTCATTCACCCGGGCATGACGCCGCCCTATGACATTCGGGGCTGGCACAGGGTGGCGAAAGTGCGGAAGGCGGCGGCGAAACCACGGCCTCGGCGGAAGCCGCGCGGGCATCTTCGCAGGAAAAAGATACGCAAATGATTCGCATGTGCCGGAGGCGTGATGCTTTCGGCAAAGGGGGCGGTCGTCTCCGAACCCGGAAGGGAGAAGAGGGCGGCCTTCGAGGAAAAGCTGAAATCAGCAAAGGGAGAAAGAGAATGAAGAAAGGGATGAAATTCGTTGGCTTGGCGGCGATGGCCATGTTGATGGCGGCGTCCGCCAATGCCGGCATGTCGGGCATGAGTGGCATGGGCGGCATGAGTGGCATGGGCGGCATGTCCGGCATGGGTGGCATGTCTGGCATGGGTGGCATGTCCGGCATGGGCGGCATGTCCGGCATGGGTGGCATGTCGGGCATGAGTGGCATGGCGGGCATGGCCGGTGGTCGCAGTGGCTGGGTGTGCACGCAATGGACGTTCACCGGAATGCGCGGCATGTCGGGCATGGGTGGCATGTCTGGCATGGGCGGCATGTCGGGCATGGGTGGCATGTCTGGCATGGGCGGCATGTCTGGCATGGGTGGCATGTCCGGCATGGGTGGCATGTCTGGCATGGGTGGCATGTCTGGCATGGGCGGCATGTCTGGCATGGGCGGCATGTCTGGCATGGGCGGCATGTCGGGCATGGGTGGCATGTCTGGCATGGGCGGCATGTCTGGCATGGGTGGCATGTCTGGCATGGGCGGCATGTCTGGCATGGGTGGCATGTCCGGCATGGGTGGCATGTCCGGCATGGGTGGCATGGGCGGCATGTCCGGCATGGGCGGCATGAGTGGCATGGGCGGCATGTCCGGCATGGGTGGCATGTCCGGCATGGGTGGCATGTCCGGCATGAGCGGCATGGCGGGCATGGCCGGTGGCCGCAGTGGCTGGGTGTGCACGCAATGGACGTTCACCGGAATGCGCGGCATGTCCGGCATGGGTGGCATGTCCGGCATGGGCGGCATGTCCGGCATGGGCGGCATGTCCGGCATGGGCGGCATGTCTGGCATGGGCGGCATG
>JALVRJ010000078.1 GCA_027031305.1 Hyphomicrobiales bacterium
AGGAATAACAAAGGCTTGGGTGGGGGCGCGGGGCAGTTTCACCGGTCAGACATTACGCAATCTGGTATCAGTAGGCGTTCGCCCTGTTTTCGGGCGAAAGCAGCGCGAAGGGAGTCTTGACGAGGATGTAGAAGTCGAACCACAGTGACCAGTTGTTGATGTATTCGAGGTCGTATTTCACGCGCATGTGGATCTTCTCTTCCGTGTCCGTGTCGCCGCGCCAACCGTTGATCTGGGCCCAGCCGGTGATGCCGGGCTTGACCTTGTGGCGGGCGAAGTAGCCGTCCACCACCTTCTCGTAGATCTCGCCGGCGGCCTTGGCCTGCTTGCAGTGCGGGCGTGGGCCGACCAGCGAAATGTCGCCCTTGAGAACGTTGAACAGCTGCGGCAGCTCGTCGATGGACGTCTTGCGGATGAAGCGTCCCACCTTCGTCACGCGCGGGTCGTCCTTCGTCGTCAGCTTGCTGGCCTCGGCGTCGCACATGTCGATGTACATGGAGCGGAACTTCCAGATCTCCACCATCTTGTTGTTGAAGCCATAGCGCTTCTGGCGAAAGATGACCGGACCCTCGGTTTCCAGCTTGATGGCGATGGCCACCAGCGCCATGATGGGCGACACCAGCACCAGGATGAGCGCCGCCATGACGCGGTCGAACACCGCCTTGAGGAACCAGTCCCAGGGCGAAAGCGGGCGGTCGAACACCGCCAGCAGCGGCAGGTTGCCCAGGTAGTCATAGGCACGCGGGGAAAGCTTCAGCTTCGACTCCTGCCCCGAAATGCGGATGTCCACCGGCAGCTCCCAGATCTTGTCGAGAATCTGCAACAGGCGCTTTTCGGCGGATAGCGGAATGGCCACCACCAGCAGGTCCACCCGATTGTCGCGGGCATAGGCGGCGAGGTCGGCGATGCGGCCCAGCTTGCGATATTTGCGCACGTGTTCGGGCGAGCGGTTGTCCTCGCGGTCGTCGAAGAGGCCGAGGATCTTCACGTCGAGGTCGGGCGAGCCTTCCAGCGTGTCGATGGCGCGCTCGGCCGCCTTGCCGCCGCCAACGATGACGATGTGCCGTTTGAAGGCGCCCTTCTTCTCCAGCGGGCGCGCCCAAGCCCAGGCGAGCAGGCGACTGACGACGAACCAGCCGCCGGCGGAAACGCCCCACAGGCGCAGCCAGTCCAGCACCGGCAGGCCAAGCAGCCAACGCCCGACGAGGCCCGTGGCGGCACCGGCGAGCATGACCACGCCCAGGCCGGTGGCGACGCGCAGGCCGGGGTTGAGCAGGGCGCGCAGCTTGTAATGCCCGCTTTCACGCAGAGTCCACACCGTGGCGAACACGTGCAGCGTCGCCAGCAGGATGGTGACGATGAGCGCGGAGGTGCGGCCGGTGCCTTGCAGCTCCGCCAGCGGCACGAGGTAATACATGCCGGTGCCGGTAACGGTGGCGAAGGCCAGGGCGTCCAGGAACTTCATCAGCCGCTCGACCACTTCCGGCGCGACGTATTGGACGCGGGCCTCCTCGGACTGCGGCGTTTCGGAAGCGGGCGGCATACCGGTGGCGGAATTCCGCGCCTGGGTGCCGGCGGTGGCCTTGTCCACGATTTTGCCCGCCACGCGCAGCGCCTGGCCGGCGTTTTCGGTTATCGTCGTCATGTCATCCCCCTTGCGCATCATGTCCACAAAGCCGTTTCGAGCGCCCGCGTTGGTTGAATTCAGCCGCAAAGGCGCGCATTTGCGTCAAATTGTGCCAAAGGGGATTTAAGGACGGTTGAAAGTGGCGGATTCAATTTTATGGAATCGGCCCGCAAGCGACGGAGCGCTTTTTTCGGCCCCGGTGCATGGCAAGCCTTGACGCCGCCGGGCAACGACCGTATATGCATCTCGCGCGCCCAAGGAGGGCGCGGTGGCCGCCTTCGCGGCATCCTCTGTGGGCGATTAGCTCAGCTGGTAGAGCACTGTGTTCACATCGCAGGGGTCGCTGGTTCGAGTCCAGCATCGCCCACCATTTCCCTGCACGGACGTGCGCGGTTCCGGCCCGCTCCCCCGCCCAACCACCC
>JALVRJ010000079.1 GCA_027031305.1 Hyphomicrobiales bacterium
GTGGGGGTGGACGAGCTGGGCATGTCCTACCGCCACACGGAAGCGCCGGAAGACTGGATCTTCACCTCGGCGCTGCTGCGCGGGCGGCCGGGCGAGAAAGAGGAAATCGCCCGGCACATGGAAGAGCTCCAGGCCATGCGCGAGCGGGCGCAGCCTATCCGCGCGCGCACGGGCGGCTCCACCTTCCGCAACCCGGAAGGGGGCAAGGCGTGGGAGCTGATCGACGCCGCCGGGATGCGCGGGGTGCGCGTGGGCGGCGCGAAGGTGAGCGAGAAGCACTGCAATTTCCTCGTCAACGAGGGCGGTGCGACGGCGGCGGAGATCGAGGCGCTGGGCGAGCTGGTCCGGGCGCTGGTGCGGGAAACGAGCGGCGTGGAGCTGCACTGGGAAATCCGGCGCATCGGCATCATTGCCGGGCGGGGGAATGACGAAGACTGATGGGGGCGGCGCTGGCGCCCCGAAAATGGGGGTTCTGGTCGGCCATGTTTGACGAAGAGGAGTGGGAAGAGGGCCGCTGGCGGCCACGCCGGGAACCATCGGAAACCCATGTGGTGGTGCTGATGGGCGGCTGGTCGGCGGAGCGCGAGGTATCACTTTCTTCCGGCCGGGCCGTTGCCGAGGCCTTGCGCGGAGCCGGCTACCGGGTGACGGAAGTGGACGCCAGACCCGACGTGATGGGCGACCTGCGCGAGCTGCGTCCGGACGTGGTGTTCAACGCCCTGCACGGCAGCTGGGGCGAGGACGGCAAGGTGCAGGGCGTGCTGGAGACGCTGGGCATTCCCTACACCCATTCCGGCGTTCTGGCCTCGGCGCTGGCCATGGACAAGCACCTGAGCAAGGTGGTGTTCGAAAGCGCCGGCATTCCGGTGGCGGGGCACGTGCTGGCGACGCCGGAAGAGCTGATGGAAGGTCACCCCCTGCCGCCGCCCTACGTGGTGAAGCCGGTGGCGGAGGGTTCCTCTGTGGGCATTTTCATCGTCCGCGCGGAAAACGAGGCCCTGCCGCCGAAGACACTGCGCGAAATGCCGCTGAAGAATGGCAAGGTGATGGTGGAGCGTTACGTGCCCGGGCGCGAGCTGACCTGCGCGGTGATGGGCGACGTGGCGCTGGGCGTGCTGGAGATCGTGCCGCTGAAGGCGGGCTTTTACGACTATGCCTCGAAATACGAGGTGGGCGGCTCGAAGCACATCTGTCCGGCGGAGCTGCCCGACAATGTCTATTTGCGCATCCAGCAACTGACGGTGAAGGCGCACAAGGCGCTGGGCTGCAAGGGGGTGAGCCGGGCCGATTTCCGCTTTCATGACCAGGGGCGGGGCGAGGGTGAGCTGGTGATTCTGGAAGTGAACACCCAGCCGGGCATGACGCCGACCTCGCTGATGCCGGAAATCGCCCAGCACGCCGGGCATTCGTTCGAGGAACTCGTATCCTGGATGGTGGATGATGCATCGGTCAACCGATAGGCGCGAACGGGGCGCCGGCCTGGCCGACAGTCTGGCCGTGCGCGCGGCGGCGCGTGGCGGCGCTGTGTTGATGTTGGCCGCGGCACTGGTGCTGGGCCTGCAACAGGGCGGCCACCTGAGCGGGGCCATCGATGGCGTTTCCTCACGTTCGGCGTTGCTGGTGGGGCTGGCGGCGGAGCGGGTGGAGATCCGCGGCCTGACGCATCATGCGCCGGGTGACGTGCTGGAGGCGCTGGGCCTGCGGGCTGGAGAGCCCATCGTCGGCCTGGAGCCGGCGCGGGCGAAGGCCGTGCTGGAAGGGCTGGACTGGGTGAAGCGCGCGGAAGTGGTGCGGCGCTATCCCAACGGCCTGCTGGTGACCTTGCGCGAGCGCGAGCCAGTGGCGCGCTGGCGCGTGGCCGGGCGGGTGGCGCTGGTGGACGGAGAAGGCGCGCGCATCGTTTCGCTGGACCCGGCCCGTTTCGCCCACTTGCCACTGGTGGAAGGCGACGGGGCGGATGCGCGCGCGGCGGCGCTCGTTAACCTGCTGTCAGCCCATCCGGCGCCATTGTCTCGGCTGGAGCGGGCGCGGCGCGTTTCGCGGCGG
>JALVRJ010000080.1 GCA_027031305.1 Hyphomicrobiales bacterium
TCATGGAGGACGAGGGCGGCGTGTTTCGGCTGGAGGTGCCGCCGCGGGCGCGCCTGACCGGTGATCGGCAGCTCATCGCCCAGGCGCTGGTCAACCTGCTGGACAACGCCCTGAAGTATGGCCGCAGCGAGGAGCGGCCCCTGGAAATTTCCGTATCGGTACGCGAGGTGCCGGACGGTTTCATCGAGCTGGAAGTGGCGGACAACGGTCCGGGCGTGCCAGAAGACATGCGCGAAAAGGTAAAGGACCGTTTCGTGCGGCTGGACAAGGCGCGCAGCGCGCCGGGGTCGGGCCTGGGGCTGTCGCTGGTGGCCTCCATCGCGCGGTTGCACGGTGGAGCGCTGATGCTGAAGGACAATCATCCGGGCCTGCGGGCGGTGTTGCGCCTGCCGGTGCGCCAGCAACGGGCGGTGGCGCGGGGCAAATGGCGGGCCAAGGGCGCGCGCTTGCCGGCGGATGGCGCGGGGGATGCTTGACAGCGCACCCACGCCCCCGCAAAACCGCCCGCAAGGAACCATTCGCGGAGGCAATGACCATGAATGACAATGAGGCATCCAGCGCGGCGAGCATCGAGCGCCCGTGGGCGTTGCGGGAAGACGAGCGGCTCAAGCGCCTGTGGCAGATCGTGCGCGACCATTCGCTGATGTTGGGCGACTTCACCCTCACCTCCGGGCGCAAGAGCAACTACCTGTTCAATCTGCGTCCCACGACCATGCACCCGGAGGGTGCGGCCATCATCGGCGAGCTGATGGTGGAATTCATGCAGAAGAATGATCTGTGGGCCATCGGCGGGCTGGAGATGGGGGCGGTGCCCATCGTCTCGTCCGTGGCGGTAACGAGCTATCACATGGGCTGGCCGGTGAATGCCTTCTTCATGCGCAAGACGGCGAAGGAGCACGGGGCAAAGCAGCTTTTCGACGGTTGGCTGCCGCCGAAGAGCGAGGAAGAGCCGGAAAGCGTGTTGATCATCGACGACGTGACCACCACCGGCGGATCGCTGCTGCAGACGGCGCTGAAAATCCGCGAGATGGGTTACGTGGTGGACACGGCCATGTCGGTGGTGGACAGGGAGGAAGGGGCGGCGGAGAACCTGGCCGCCGAAGGTATCAAGCTGCACGCCATGCTGACGAAGAGCGACTTCGCCGACCTGCTGGCGCAGCGGAGATGACGGGGCTGACGCGATGCGATAGGCTCGCCACATGGCGGGCGTGATCACCGACAGTTTCGTTCCCCTGCCCCCGCCGCTGCACGAGGCCGCGGCGACCGAGGTCTTCGGCGAGCTAACCAACACCGGGCACCCGGTGGCGAACCTGGCGAAAGCGGACGCACGCGTGGCCAACCTGCTCAAGGCCATTTTCGGGGCCTCCCCCTTTCTTTCCCGCATCATCCGCCAGCAGCCGGATTTCGCCGCCGAATGTTTCACATCCGATGCGGACGAGCTGTTCGCCCGCATCATCGCCGAGACGACCCTGCTGCCGGAAGCCGTCAATGGTCAGAAGGAGCTGATGCGGCAGTTGCGCCTGTTGCGCCAACGGGCGGCGCTGCTCGTCGCCCTGGCCGACCTGGCGCGGGCCTGGCCGCTGATGACGGTGACGGAACGTCTCACCCATTTCGCCGATACCGCCATCTCCGCCGCGCTTGTCTTCCTGCTGCGGCAGGCGCAAGCACAGGGCAAGCTGGCGCACGCCAACCCGGCCGAAAGCGGGCTGGCCATATTCAGCATGGGCAAGGGCGGGGGCTTCGAGCTGAACTATTCGTCCGATGTCGATCTCATATTCTTCTTCGACCCGGCGCGCGCGCCGCTGCGTGGCGGGGAGGATGCGCAGGCGTTCTTCGTGCGGCTGGTGCGCCGGCTGGTGCAGATCCTGTCCGACATCACCGGCGAGGGACAGGTGATGCGCGTTGATTTGCGGCTGCGGCCGGACCCGGGATCGACGCCGGTGGCGATGCCGGTGGAGGCGGCGCTGACCTATTATTTCTCCATCGGCCAGACGTGGGAGCGGGCGGCGTGGATAAAGGGGCGAGCCTGCGCCGGAGACATTTCCGTCGGCGAGGGCTTCCTGCGTGAGCTCTCGCCCTGGCTGTGGCGCAAATACCTGGATTATGCCGCCATCGCCGAGGTGCACGCGCTGAAGCGGCGCATTCACGCGGTGAAGGGTCACGGCGAAATCACCGTGCCGGGACACAACCTGAAACTGGGGCGGGGCGGCATCCGGGAAATCGAATTCTTCGTGCAGACGCAGCAGCTCATCGCCGGCGGGCGCAACCCGCGCTTGCGTGGACGCGAAACGCTGAAGATGCTGCACGCGCTGGCGAAAGAAGGATGGATCGAGGAGTGGGTGGCCGGGGAGCTGGAGGAGGCCTACGTCGACTTGCGCGCCTGGGAGCATCGCTTGCAGATGCAGAACGACTTGCAGACGCACACCCTGCCTTCTTCCGAGGAGGAGTTGGAACGCTTCGCCCGTTTCGCCGGTTTCGCTTCGCGCGAAGAAATGGAACGCGTGGTGCAAGCGACGCTGGAAACCGTGCAAGGCCATTACGATGCCCTGTTCACGGAGGCCGCCGAAACGGAAAAGGACGAGGTGCGCTGGCTGGACGCATTGCTGGCGGAAGAACCAGGCAACGAAGCGCTGGCCATGCTGGAGCAAATGGGCTTTGTCCGTCCTGCCGTGGTGACGGAGGTGGTGCGGGGGTGGTTCGGCGGGCGCTACGCGGCGTTGCGCTCGCAGGCGAGCAAGGAGCGGTTGCGCGCCGTGCTGCCGAAATTGCTGCGGGCCATGGCGGAAACGGGTGAGCCGGACGCCGCGCTGGCGGCCTTTGACCGGTTCCTGGCCGGGGCGCCCTCGGGGTTGCAACTGTTCGCGCTGCTGGCGGCCAATCCACACCTGATGGACCTGCTGTTTCTCATTCTCGGATCGGCGCCGGTGTTGGCGGAGGAACTGACGCGGCGACCGCGCTTGTTCGAATCCCTGATCGAAGGCGATCTGGCGGGCGCGTTTCCTTCGCGCGAGGATTACGCCAAGCAACTGGCCGAGTTTGCCGCATTGTCGTTGCCTTTCGAGGAAATACTGGACAGGGCGCGCATTCATGTCTCCGATCAGAAGTTCATCATCGGAACGCGGCTAATCGCCAAGACGGCCGATGCGCGCGATGCGGAGGCGGCCTATACGGCGCTGGCCGAGGCAACGCTGGCGCACATGCTGCAAGCGGTGCGGCAAGAAATGGTGCGGCGGCACGGCGAGGTGCCGCAGTCGGCCTCGGCCATCCTCGCCATGGGCAAGTTGGGCAGCCGCGAGATGACGCACAACTCCGATCTCGATCTCGTCGTCATCCATGATTTTCCGCCGGATGTGAGGGCGAGCACGCCAAGCCAGGCGCAGCGCGCGGCGGGGGAGCGTATCCGCCCGCTAGCGCCGTCGGAATGGTTCACGCGGCTTACCAAGCGGTTGATTGCGGCGCTGACGGCGCCGACGGTGGAAGGAGTGCTCTACGAAGTGGACATGCGGCTGCGTCCCTCTGGCTCGCAAGGGCCGGTGGCGACGCATGTGGAGAGTTTCGCGCGGTATCAGCGCGAGCAGGCATGGCCATGGGAGCACCTGGCTTTAAGCCGGGCGCGGGTGGTGGCGGGCGACGCAGGGCTTTGCACGAAGGTTTCGGACATCGTGCAAGAGGTGCTTACGCGGCCACGAAAGGCGGCTGAGGTATTTGCGGCGACGGCGGAGATGCGCGCGCGGATTCTCGAGCAAAAGCCAGCGGCGAGCGCGTGGGACATCAAGACGGGCGAAGGGGGACTGATAGACGTCGAGTTCATCGCCCAGGCGCTGACTCTGGTGCACGCACACGCGCACCCGGATATCATGCGGCGGAACACGCACGAGGTGCTGCTGGCGCTGATCGATCGCGGCCTTCTGAACGCGGCGGCGGGGGATGTGCTGTTGCGCGCCACGGCGCTGTATCATCGGCTGATGCACGCCGAGCGCCTGTGCCTGCGGCCCGGTGAAAGCCCCCGGGAGGACAGGCTTTCCAAGGGAGCGGCGCGCATTCTGGCGCGGGCGGCGGAGGCGCCGGACCTTGCCCATGCGCGGGCGAGCATCGAGGACTTGCGGCGAGAAGTGGCCGTCCTTTTCCGGCGCATTATCGGCGCGGGAGAAAATGCATGATATTAGAGTGCATAAAGAACCACTCACCACTCCGCGCCCCCACCCACCCCCCAATTGTGAGAAACAGGGACTTGGCTGGAGGCGCGGGGATTGTCTGCACCGGTCAGTCTTTATGCAAGCCGGCATGAAAAGCCCTCCCCCGCGTTGGCGGGAGAGGGCTTCTGGCGTGAGGGGAGGAAGAAGGAGGTCTTCAGTTCACCTTCTTCAGCGGCAAGGCGACGAAGCGCTGATCGCCATTGGCGGAGCGCACCAGCAGCAACACCGCCTTGCGGCCCTTCTTGCGGGCCTTGCCAATGGCGCGCGTGAAGTCGGCTGGCGAATTCACCTTGACACCCGCCACCTCCAGGATGACGTCGCCCGGGCGCAGGCCCTTCTCGGCGGCGCGAGAGGCGGGATCCACCTGGGCGATGACCACGCCCTCGCCGTCTTCCGCCGGCTTGAGGCTCAGCCCCAGCTCGGCCGGAGAGACGGCTTCCCCGGCACCGCTGACCTTGGCCATTTCCTCATCGGATGGCATACGGCCGATCTTCACCTCCAGCGTCTGGCGCTTGCCATCGCGCAGAACGGTGATCCTGGCCACCTGGCCGGGGTCGATTTCCGCCACCATCATGGCCAGGTGGCGCGGATCCTTCACCTTCTTGCCATTGACCTCGAGGATCACGTCGCCGAGGCGGATGCCGCCCTTCTCGGCCGGGGAATTCGGCGTAACCTTGGCGACAATGGCGCCATATGGCTCTTCTAGGCCCAGACCCTCGGCCATTTCCTTGTCCACCTGCTGGATATGCACGCCCAGCCAACCACGCACCACGTGGCCCTTCTCCTTGAGCTCGGTGATGATCTTCTTCGCCACCTGCGCCGGAATGGCGAAGCCGATGCCCACCGAACCGCCGGTGGGGGAGAAAATGGCCGTGTTCACGCCAACCACGCGCCCCTTCATGTTGAAGGTGGGGCCGCCGGAGTTGCCCCGGTTGATGGCGGCGTCGATCTGGAGAAAGTCGTCATAGGGACCGGCGCCGATGTAGCGCCCCTTGGCCGAAATGATGCCCGCCGTCACCGTTCCGCCGAAGCCGAAGGGATTGCCCACGGCGATGACCCATTCTCCAACGCGGGGCTCCTTCTGGGCGAACTGCACGTATTGGAAGGACTTGTCCTTGGCGTCCACCTTCAGTAGCGCCAGGTCGGTCTTCTTGTCGGAGCCCAGCAGGCGGGCGCGGTAGCGCTTGCCATCGGAGGTCTTGACCCAGATCTTGCCAGCGCGAGCCACCACGTGGTGGTTGGTGACCACGTAGCCATCGGAGCTGATGAAGAAGCCGGAGCCCATCGCACGGCCGCGGAAGCGTGGCATGGGCCCGGGCCGGGGCGTGCCGAATTGCTGCGGACCACCGAATCGTTCCATGAAGTCCTTGAAGAAGCGGCGCAGCTCGGGCGGCAGCTTGTCCAGGTCACCACCGAAGCGGCGGAACAGGTGCCGCCCCTTCTTGAGCATTCCCGGCTCGAGCTCCACCTCGATGGACACCACCGCCGGCATGACGCGTTCGGCGAGGTCGGCGAAGCCCGATTCCAGCGTCGGGGCCTTGACCCCTTCCACGTTCACGGCCTTTTCCTTGTCGCCGCCGAACAGGGCCTTGAGCATACCGCCGTTCGCGGCGTGACCGGGCATGGTCAGCGCCAGCGGCGCGGCAACCAGCATGGCCGCCAGGGCAATGCCCGCCAGGCGACGACCGGAGGCCTTGGCACTTTTCATCGTCTTGTCGTTCATGGTCTTTCATCTCCCATTTCAAAATCGGGCGTTAACATGGTCGCGCTTGCGAAACGCGATGGATTCCCCGCTTCGCTCAGGGAGATAAGCGCTGGTGCGCGCAAGAAAATGGCGGAGGAATGAAAAGTTCGTAAGCGCCAGTCAGGGATGATGAAAAATCGGCAAGGCGATGATCGGCGAGGTGAAATCCGCCGCCGGGAAAAGGCTCGGGCTTAAGCGCCGTCCCTGGTCGCGACATCCTTTTCCAACAGCTCGCCGAGGCGTTTCCGTTCTTCTTCCGAAAGAGGAGCTTCCGAGGCCAGGGCCTGCCGCGAGGCCTGCATCCGGCGCCGCAGGTAAATGCCGGCGGCGATTAGGCCCATCGCCAGCACGAGGAACGGTCCCAGCCAAAGGATGAGCGTGTGGATGGCGAAGCGGGGCTTGAGCAGGACGTATTCGCCGTAGCGGTCGACGAGGTATTGGACCGCCTCTTCGTCCGTATCCCCGGCCTTCAGGCGTTCGCGCAGCAGGATACGCAAGTCCTTCGCAAGCGGTGCGTTGGATTCGTCGATGCTTTCGTTCTGGCAGACGAGGCAACGCAGATTCTGGGAAATCTTGCGGGCGCGGGCCTCCAACTTCGGATCCTTCAACATTTCATCCGGCTCCACGGCATAGGCGACGGTGGAGGTGGAAACCAGCGTGGGCGCGACGGGCAGGGTGGCCCACAGCAGAGCCAGCAGGACGAGAACCGGCCCTCTTGCGCGTTGACGAAGCATGTCTCTGCCTCCCTGTCTTGACACCCTATTCCGCCGGTTGGGCCACCAGCCGGCTTTCCGTGCGTTCGGCGACGCCGACACGGAAGCGCCTGTCGAGCAGGCCGATAAAGCCACCGAACACCATCAACAGGGCACCGAACCACAGCAGCTGGATCATGGGCTGGAAATAGACGCGCACGGTGCGGCCCATCTTCGTTTGATCACCAATGGCGATGTAAAGATCACCAAGCGCGTAATGCATCAGCGCCACCTCCGTGGTGGGCATACCGCGCCGGCCCAGGAAGGTGCGTTTCTCGGAGATTTCCTCCGCCACTTTCCTGCCGTCACGATAAATCTCGAACAGGCCCTGTTCCGCCAGGTAATTCGGCCCGGTCGCCTTGCGCGTTCCCTTGTAGACCACCTCGAAGCCGGCGATTTGCACCTTGCCGCCGGGTTGCAGGGCGGTGATGCGTTCTTGCTTCCAGGCGGTGGACATGACGATGCCCAATACCACGACGCCAAGACCGGCGTGAGCAAGCGTCATCGCCCACATGCTGCCGGGCATGGAGGCGATGCGCTTGAAGACCACCTTCAACGGCGCACGGAAAAGCATGACACGGCCGGCCCATTCCTCCAGTGCGCCGGCGACGACCCAGACACCCAGAGCGATGCCGAAGGCGGCGCGAACGCTGGCGTCGAGCAGTGTCAGCGACAGCGCGAAGGCCAGCACGGTGAGCACCAAGGCCCCTTTCAGCCTGCCTAAAACGGCTTTCACGTTGCCCCTTTTCCATGGCAGGAGCGGGCCGACGGGCAGGATGACCAGCAACGGGATGATGAGGGTGCCAAAGGTGAGGTTGAAGTAAGGCGCGCCGACGGTGATCTTTCCGCCGCCGGTGACCGCCTCGTAAATAAGCGGGAAAAGGGTGCCGATGAAGACGGCGGCGGTGGCGGCGGAGAGCAACACGTTGTTGAGCAGCAACGCGCCCTCGCGCGAGATGGGGTCGAAGCGCCCCTCGATCTTCAGGGTATTGGCGCGAATGGCATAGAGAAACAGCGAACCACCGATGAAGAAGGCGAGAATGGCGAGGATGAAGGTGCCGCGCTCGGGGTCGACGGCGAAGGCGTGCACCGAGGACAGGACGCCCGAGCGCACCAGGAAGGTACCAATGAGGGAGAAGGAAAAGGCGATGAGCGCCAGCAACACCGTCCAGGTCTTCAGTGCATTGCGCTTTTCCACCACGATGGCGGAATGCAACAGGGCGGTGCCAGCCAGCCAGGGCATGAAGGAGGCGTTTTCCACCGGATCCCAGAACCACCAGCCGCCCCAGCCAAGCTCGTAGTAGGCCCACCAGGAACCCAGCGCGATGCCGGCGGTGAGGAAGGTCCAGGCGGCCAGCGTCCACGGCCGCACCCAGCGGCCCCAGGCGGAATCCACCCGGCCTTCCATGAGGGCGGCGATGGCGAAGGCGAAGGCGACGGAAAAGCCGACGTAACCGGCATAGAGCATGGGCGGGTGCATGGCCAGGGCGGGGTCTTGCAGCAACGGATTCATCCCCTGCCCTTCCAGTGGCACGCGGTCGGGCGGAATACGCACGAAGGGGCTGGACACGGTGACGATGTAAAGCAGGAAGGCTGAGGAAATGCTGCCCTGCACGCCCAGCACGCGGGCCTTCAGCGACAGCGGCAGATTGCCGGAAAAAGCGGCAACGGCAAGGGTGAACAGCGACAGGATGAAAACCCAGAGCAGCATGGAGCCCTCGTGGTTGGCCCAGGTGCCGGTGATCTTGTAGATAAAGGGCTTGGCGGAATGGGAATTCTGCCAGACGTTGAGGACGGAAAAATCCGAGTGGACATAGGCATGAACGAGCGCGGCGAAGGCGAAGGACACCAGCAGGAACTGCACGAAGGCCGCCGGCACCGCCAGCGCCATGAGCCGGGCATCGTTCCTGTGCGCGCCATAAAGCGGCACCACGGTCTGATACAGGGCCACGGCCAGGGCCAGCACCAGCGCGAAATGTCCCAGCTCGATGATCATGACCTGCTCCCGTTACCGTCGTTGAGGTTGCGTTTCTTCCCCGGTGGGCCGTCAATAGGTGGATGAGGTGGACGCGGCGGCGGGGGCGATGGCCTCGGGGCCCTTGGCCCGTTCATCGCCATGTTGCCACAGGCCCTGTTTCTTCAGCTCCTCGGCGACTTCGCGCGGCATGTATTTCTCGTCGTGCTTGGCCAGAACCGTGTCGGCGACGAAGGTGCCGTCCGGTTGCAGGCGACCTTCGGCAACCACGCCCTGTCCTTCGCGGAACAGGTCGGGCAGGATGCCCTTGAAGGTGACGGAGACATCCTTCGCGGTGTCCGTGATGACGAAACGGATGATGCCATCGTCGTTCAGCTTAACCGAACCCTTGGCCACCAGGCCGCCAAGACGCAGGCGTGCGCCCGGCGAAACCTTGCCCTGGGCCAGCTTTTCGCTGAGTTGTGCGGGCGTGTAGAAAAAGACCAGCGTGTCGCGCAGGGCGTAGAGAATGAGCCCCACGGCCATGCCCAGGAAAACGAGGGCACCGACGATGATCAAGGTGCGCTGTTGCTTGCGGGTCATGGCTGTTCGTTCCTCGTCTGCGTGTTCGTCGTCATGTGATCATGTCTCGCGTTCGTTCGTTTCTCGCGTGATCATCCTCATGACTACCTTGGAAGGTCGAGATCACCGGCAAGGGCATCGAGGCGAGCCAGCGCGTCCGGTTTGCCGGCGAAGGCCTGGCGCGCCTTGGCGAGGGCGGCCTTCGCCTTGTCCCGCTCACCCAACACCGCGCGGGCGCGAATGAGGCGTAACCAGCCGGAAAGGTCGCTTGGATCTTCCTTCAGGCGCGCGTCGAGGCCTTCCACCATGTTGCGGATCATCTCCATGCGTTGCTGCGGGGACATGTCCCGCATGGCCTTCATGCGCTCGCGTACGGCATCAGGCGAGGGGCCGGATCCGGCCCGCGCCATGCGCTTGGCGCTCGGCGTCTTGTCCGTGGATGACGGTTTGCCGGCCTGGGCGCGTATCTTCGCGACACCAGCCGTTTCGGGCTTCTTGCCCAATGCCTGCGCCAGACGGGCCACCTGTTGGGCTATGGTGGCGCGCGCGGGCACCTCGGGCGGCAGGTCGTCGAGCAGCTTTTTCAGTTTGGCGTAGGCGGCCTCGCGGCGACCGGCCTGCAAATCGGCCATGGCCAGGTAATAGCGGCTCATGGGATTGCCGGGCGCCAGCTCCAAGGCCTTGGAAAAGGCCTTTACAGCGGCGTCAGGAATGCGGCCCCGGGAGAAGCGCACAAGGGCCTCGGCATAAGCATTGTAGAGCTCGGCGGAGGGATCTTTCGTCAGGCGTATGACCTGACGCCAAGCCTCCACCGCCTTGTCCAGCCGGCCCATCTGTTCGTAGGCCGGGGCCAGCGCCAGCCAGCCGCGCAGTTCGTCGGGATTTTTCTGCAGGCGCTGCTCGGCGCGGCGCACCAGGGCGGCGAAGTCGTTGTTGCGGGCGGCATTGGCGAGGCGTTGCTTCAGGGGCATGTCCGGTCGGCCGGGCTGTCCCAACTGCAAGTAGAGAGACCAGGCCAGGGCCACCATGCCGACAGCGGCAACACTGGCCAGAACAACGGACTTGCCGCCGCCGGCCTCGAGTTGCTCCCGCGCCTTGCGGCGCGCGTCGTCGGCAGCGAGGATGCGACGGGCGATCTCGTTGCGCGCGCGCTCGGCCGCTTCCGGCTCGATGGCCCCCAGCGCCAGTTCTTCCTCGAGTTCGCGCAACTGGTCGCGATAGATGGCCAGATCATACTCGGCACGTGCCAGAACGCGGCGTGGCCGGCGGAGAAGAGGCGCCAGCAGAAAAGCCAGCACCAGCAACGTCATTCCACCAGTCAGCAGCCAAAACAAGGAGGTCTCAGTCATGTGATACCCATCCCATCCTCACCGGGAACATCGGTCCGGAACCTCGTGGCCCATGGCGCCCACGTTCATTCGTCGACCATGACAAAACGCCGAGGCAGGCATGGCCGGCGGCAGCCCATGCAAGGCAAAAACTAAAGCATCGCATGACGAGCGGCAATTGGCGCGATATTACGCTTTCGTCATGATGACTCACCTCGCCATGAAAGCTGGAGAGCAGTGGGAAAGGACGCGATTTTCAACAAGAAGAAAGAGAGGACGCGGATCCTGTCGGATCCGCGTCCGTCCCGGCTTTGCGTGCCGCGACCGGGGGCAACCAGCAGCACGCTTCGCCAGGTGATCATGCCATAATTCAGGCTGGCCTAATAGCCCAAACCCAACAACATGCGCAAGAGTGTTATCAAGGACTTGGCGAAAAGAGTCAACTATATGAAAATTCGGGTGATTCAAAGCATCATAATACCCCTTTCAGGAGCATTTCACGCACATTCTATTTCCGGGCTCCTTCCCCCGCGGGGGCGCGGGGCAAGCGCAACCGCACACGTAACCCCCCCAGTTCGGATGATTCCAATTCGATCGTTCCATGATACATGCCGGCCAGTTCCTTGACGATGGACAGGCCAAGGCCAGAACCGGATGATGTTTCGTCCAGCCTCTGGCCGCGGCGGAGGGCCCGTTCCCTTTCCTCCCCCGACAAGCCGGGCCCATCGTCCTCCACGACGATCTCGAGCATGTCGCCATCGGGCCGACAGGTCACGCGCACGGCCTCGCCACCATACTTGAAGGCGTTGTCCAGCAGGTTGCCCAGCATTTCCTCCAGGTCCTGCTTCTCGCCTCGAAAGACGTCATGTTCATCACATTGCAGGTCCACGCGCACGGCCTTGTCATGATAGATGCGCGCGAGGGCGTTGACGATGGGCGTGATGGTGTCGCGCACCGGCGTGGTCACGCCGAGGGTGCCGGCAAGGGCGGCGCGGCGGGCACGATCGAGGTAAAGGTCGATCTGCTCACGCATGTGGGTGGTCTGCTCTCGCAGCAGGCGCCCCAGTTCGTCATCGCGCGAGGCGGCCTCGTTCATCAGCACCGCAAGGGGGGTTTTCAGGGCATGGGCCAGGTTTCCCACCTGGGTGCGGGCACGTTCCAGAACATCACGGTTGGCGCGTATCAGCTGGTTGAGTTCCTGCACGACGGGGCGGATTTCATCGGGGAATTCACCAGTGAGATACTTGCGCCGCCCCTCGCGCACCTCGGCAATTTCGTCATGCAGCAGGCGCAGGGGACGCAGGCCGAAACGCACTTGCAAGAAGATCGTGATGGCAAGGCCGGCGCCGAACAACAGGAACAGGACGATGACGAGATTGCCGAAGCGCGCGGCTTCATCGCGCAGTTGGCGGGCATCGCCGGCGATGATGATGGAATAATGGCGCTTCTCGCCAAAGAGGTCGAGACGCTGTTCGAGAATGCGCAAGGGCTTGCCATGTGGCCCCATCATTGTGACGCGAACCGCTCCGTCGGGATCGCGCGGCAACGCCTCGAACCAGTTCACGTCGAAACGTTTCTCGAGCAGTGAGGGGGAAGCGAGGATGGGGCCCGTGGCGGCGCCCGTGCGGGCGTCCATCGGAGTGATTTGCCAATACCAGCCCGAAGCTGGCAACTGGAACAGCGGATCGGCAAGCTTGCGGGAAAGATAGATGCGCCCGTCTTCGGCCTGCTCGATGTTGGCCAGCAAGCCGTTCAGCAAGGCCTCCAGGCGAATGTCGAACTGGCGTTCGAGGGTGGCGCGGAACATCCAGAGCAAAAGGGCGCCGGCCACGACCAGCAGGACCACCGCCGCCAGCAGCGAGGCCAGCACCAGGCGATTGGCCAGTGAACGGGTGAAGAAGCCGCGCAACATCCGCCCTCGCACCAATGCCTATTCCCCGCCGGGTGGAGACAGGCGGTAACCCAGCCCCCGCACGGTTTGCAGCATGTCCTTGCCGATCTTCTTGCGCACGCGGCCGACCATGACCTCGATCGTGTTGGAATCGCGATCGAAGTCCTGATCGTAGAGATGCTCGGTCAGCCGGGTGCGCGAAACGACCTCGCCCTGATGGTGCATCAGGTAGGCCAGCAAGCGGTATTCCATCGGCGTGAGCCTGAGCGGCACGCCATCCTTGAACACGCGCGCGCCGGCGGTATCCAGCACCAACGGGCCACAGGTGATCTCGCTGCTGGCATGGCCGGAGGCGCGGCGTATGAGGGCGCGCAGGCGGGCCAGCAATTCGGCCATGTGGAAGGGCTTGGCCACGTAGTCGTCGGCACCGGCGTCGAAGCCGGCCACCTTGTCGCTCCAACGGTCGCGCGCGGTGAGAATGAGCACCGGCATGTCGCGCCCGGCGGCGCGCCATTCGCGGAGTACGGTCACGCCGTCCTTGAGAGGCAGGCCAAGATCGAGGATAACGGCGTCATAGGGCTCGGTGTCGCCAAGGAAATGGCCTTCCTCACCGTCCAGCGCCGTGTCGACGGCATAGCCGGCCTGTTCCAGCGCCTCGCACAGTTGCCTGTTCAGCTCCCGGTCGTCTTCCACCACCAGAATGCGCATGATCGGGCTCCTTCGTTCCGTCAAGGATACCATGTTCGGCCGGGGATTCTCGAGCCTTTGCGAGATCTTCAACGAAGCACCTTGCCGGTCACGGCGTCCACCAGCACCTGTTCCACCCGGCTGCCCGACCTGACCCTGACGACGTAAACCGGCCTGTCGCGACGCAACAACCGCACGGAAAGGCCGATGGCGTCCGGCCAGCGACGCAAGGCGCGCTTGAGGGCTTGTGACGGAGAAAGGCGCACCCCGGAACCGCCATTGCCCCCGGCACGTTTCCCGCGCCCACGGCCGGCCTTTGGACGAGGAGGGCGGTAACCGCGCAAACGTGGGGGCAAGGGGCGGCGTGGGCGCAGGATGCGCGGAGGTGATGGCGTGTAATATTGTGCCGAGAAGACCGGGCCATTTTCGGCGGCATGACTGTCTGAAAGGGTGTGCCAATGGGAGTCGAGCCCCGGGAGGGCAAAGGTGACGGAGGTGGGCCACAGCAAGATCACGAACGACAGGATTGTCACGGCCCACGCACGCGGAGCGTGGACACGGCACCGAGAATTCCACAACATGTGTTTTTCATCTGGCAACATGCGTGTCCGTTTGCCCGTGCTGTAGCCACCCCGCGAATGGTGCTGGCGAGGCCATCTTGCCGGGAGTGAAGAGGTGCAAGACCCTGGGGGAGAAGTCATCCGGCATGTCCATCGTCGCCGGATTTATGCATGAACAGGCATGAATGTCACATGAATGGATGGGTTGATTTTCCCTCATGTTGGCTGATTGAAGGCGCGAACGCGGAACACGCGCGAGGGAAACGGCGTCAGGAAGCGCGGAAAGAGCGTGCCACCTTCTCCAGCGTCCGTCCGCCGATGTAGCCGCCGATGGCGATGTTGACGGTGGTCATGATCCAGCCGAGCAGGGTGTCGCCAATGCGCACCGGCGGGGCGCCGAACCAGTCCACGGCGATGGGCAGGATGAGGCCATAGAAGACAATGACGGCGGCGAAGGTGACGGCGACCAGCGGTCGCCAGGTGCGTTGCAGCCAGCTTTCGCCACGCAACTCGGCGACGATGACGTCGCGGCGAGCCTCAATTTCCGTGGTGGCGAGGAGCGCCAATTCGGCGGCAATGGCGCGTTTCAATTCGGCTTCCATGGCGGCCCTGTCCAGCCTCGCCTTCTGCACGCGCTCGATGACGGCCAGCACTTCCTTCACCAGCGGGCCGGTGAAAATGCTCGCCAGCAGTCCCGCAATGCCGCTCATCGCGGGCCTCCCGGCTGCCGGTTCAGCAGCAGCCTGTCGAGCTTGGCCTCGATGCGCCTGGAGGCGGCCTCGATGCGATCCAGCCGCTGATATACCGCATTCTGGTTGGCTTCCAGGCGCACGATCCTGTTCTGGTTGTGACGCGCCTCGTCCAGCCGCCGCTCCAGCACCTCCACGCGGGCGGAGATGGACGCCGCCCACCAGACGATGCCGATGGTCTGCATGATGATGGTGACGATGAGCGCCACCGGCACGCGCCTGTCCAGGTGCCAGTGGCGCTCGCTCTCAATATTCCTGCTCATGCCGCTTCCTTCCGCCGATGGGGCTGGTGGTGATGACACGCAGCCAGGCAATGGCCAGCGCGATGGCCAGCAATATCCAGCCCTTGGCCGGGCCATCCGGCACGATGCTGGCCCAGTCGGCGGCCTCGAGCACGCCGACGGTTGCAACCAGCAGCGCGAACAGCACCGTGCGCCAGCCCTTAAGATGCTCAAGCATCACCCGATTCCTCCTGCCGTTGCGCCAAGCGCCAGAGAAGCCAGCCAGCGGCAATGGCCAGCATCACACCGCCCAATACCAGCACGGCAGGAAGCACGGCCTGGTGCCAGACGGCCACGGCCAGATTGGCCGCGGCCACCAAAAAGGCCGCCCAGGCGGCGGCCAGTCCGGGACGTTCGTGCGGTCGTTGCGTCGGTGGCGCCTTGGCCAATGGTTCCGGTACCAGCGCGGCGCGCAGGGCACGCTCGAAAGCCATGGCATGACGAGCGATGCGGCGTGCCCTGTCCAGGCCATTGACCACGCGGCGGGCGGCCACGTAGCGCGCGCGGCGCCCGGGGCGGATGTAATCGGCCAGCTTATGGCCGGTGAACCAGCCCTCGATCATGCCACGGAACAGAATGTGGGCTGCGACGTGGGGCCTCAACGCCAATTCCGGGTCGCTCAGCAAATCAAGACCCAGCTTGCGCGAGGCGAGTGCGTAATTGCGCCGGCCGGTGATCTGCACGTAGCCCCTGCCCCGGTAGCGCCAGCCATCGTCTGGACGGATGTTGCCCAATTTGCGCCCCTTGCGGGTGCCCGGCTCGTATTTGCGGAAGTAGGAGCGGCGGCCCCGCTCGTGGATGGGCTGCATCTCGCCCCCGGTTTCGTGGCGGGCGGTGGCCAGCGCATAAGCCAGCCAGCGGATGTCATTGCTGGCATGATGGCGCTCCCACACGTGCAGAAGGATGGTCAGGCCCTCGACCTGTTTCCGTGCCAGGCGGCCACCGAAAAGGCTGTCGCGCACGGCGTCGAAGAAGCGCTTGCGATCAATCTTCATGGTCACGCCCCCGCAACTTGCGCCAGCGGCGGCCACCAAAGACGCGCACCGCCAGCCAGACGAGCCACTTGCGCCAAGGGCGCACGCCGAGCACGCCCATGGCCTCGAAAAACACCGCGTCCGCCATCCTCCGCCGCGGCAGATAGCCGCTGGCATAAAGCCAATCATGCAGCACCGCGGCCTTGCCGTGCCTGCCCACCAGCGGCACCAACCAGCGGAAGCCGACCGGCACGGAGGCGAAGTCCGTCTCGAACCCCGCCGGCACGGTGATGCGCCGTCCGGAGCCCTTCGTCCCAACTTCATATGAAAACGCCCGCTCCAGCCGGAACGGGCGCTTTTCCTTTCGCGTCACCCGCACGATGAGCGGGCTGGTGAAACTGCTCATGATCTCCGTGGCGCGGCAGGCCAATACTTGTCATCCGCGTAGTCGTCCGGGATCGGCTCCATCGCCTCCAGCCTGTTCGAGGCGGCGCGGATGGCCTCGATGGCGGCGTCGATCTGCTTGAGCTGCTTCTGGCGCGCCCGTTCTTCCTCCGTCAGCCTTTCCCCCGCCACCTCCTTTTGCAGCAGGCGGGCGGCCTCGCGCAGCCCGTTGGTGATGATGATGTCCAGATGCTTCTCATCGCGCGCTCCAAGCAGCTCGCGCATACGACGAGCGGCTTCGGCACGCACCAGATCGGGAGAAATTGGTTCCTCCATCATCAATGGCGGCCCAAGCTTGTTCCACAATGGATCATCCGCCGTGATGACCCGGGTGGAATAATCCTCAAGCGTCACGATGACGGCCTGGCGAGCTTGCGAGGTCCATCTGGCGGCGCGTATCATGGCAATCATCCTCCCTACCACGTCTTCGTTCCCGGCACCTGGCCGACATTGCCCGGCAACACCACCTGTCCCGGTATCATGGCCGGAAAGGCGAGCAGCGCGATGGAGCCGTTCTGGCCGTAGAAACGAATGGCGCTGTATTCATATCTGTAATGCCTGCTGAAATCGCTTCCCTCGATCTTCTGAACGTGGTGCCACTCTCCATCATCCGGCACGATGAAATGATCCGTTCTTTCCTCGCCGTCCAATCTTGTTCTGGCGTAGCTGTAAACGGGAAAACCGATGGGGCCCGAAAGCACCTTCACATAAACGCTGTCCGTGGTGCTCGGCGGGCGCATGTTTCCGGCCGTATACATCATCGTATATAGCGTCGTGGCGCCGGGAAACGTGAGAGAACTGCCCGTGCCGTCGCCAGCAGCGAGCTTCGCAACCCAGAATTCCGGATAATACCGCCGGAAACCCGGGTGCATGAGCATGTCCACCAGTTGCTTCACGTGGGCGTCCAGCGCCGGGGCGGCGCCGCCATACGAACTGCTGTTGCGATGAAACTTCGCATGGCCGGAAAGCGTGGCGCCGTTGTTCACCACGGCCCATGACGGGGCGACGAATCCACCGACCGTGAGCTGTGGCTCGGGCGCACCGGCAAAGCGCCCTCCATCGGAAAAAAGATTGAAGATGGCGGCTTCCACGAACATGTTCGACGGCATGACAACCTTGCCCGTTGCGGCATCCACCCGCAGCGCCTCTCGCCAGACGCCACCATCGCTGCTGACCTTGACATGAAGGTCGTCATCGCCAGCAAGGCCAATTTCGGCCCGGCCCGAGAAGCCGTCCTGGAACAGCAGGCTGGCGGTCTTGTCCGCAGCGGCCTTGTTGACCTTGAAGCGCACATCGCCCGTGCCAGGCGTGGCGTCGTCGTGACTGAAGAGTACGGCATCGGATTTCACGGCCAGGCGGTTGGCGTCATCGGCTGTGGCGTTGACGCCCACCTTGCCGCCATCGGCGGGGTTGAGCGATTGCACACCGCGGGCGACATTCTTCCACGCCATGCCGTCGTATGCCAGCAGCGCGTCTTCGTCTTCCACCCAGGCTCGCCAGCCCTCGCGGGGGGCATGAAAGACCCAGCCGCCATTGCGGAACTCGGCCAGCTCGTTCTCATGCCCGGCCCAGGCGTCGGTAGCGGTGGCGGCGACGATATGCATGTCGCCCTCGGCCGGCGCGGATGGGGGCGTGGCGAGATCCCTGTCCTTCACCGAGGCCTGCACAAGCACATCCAGCGTTGCCAGCGCCTCGTTGTGGGTGACGTGCTTCTGGGCCTGCTGGGCGGCGATGAGCGGCAGGCCAAGCTTGCTGGTGGTGTCGGTCATGTGTCTTCACCTCGTGTCTGGTGCGTCATGCGTCGAATGAGCCTTCGGCCCAGGCGCCGGGACCGTGGAGCGGCGAGATTTGCGCCACCCGCAGGGTGACTTGCGCGGGCAGGCCGGCGGGGAAATCCGCCGCCCGTTGCGCCGCCGTCCAGGTGGCGCGCGGCGCGTCGACCCGCCAGCGGCGGATTTCCGTGGCGCCGCGCGC
>JALVRJ010000081.1 GCA_027031305.1 Hyphomicrobiales bacterium
TGGGCGCACCGAGCATCTCTCTGACCATCGCCACGATGTCCGCCGGCTCCGCCATGCGGCCGTCGCCTTCCTCGCCACAGGCCACGGGGCCGCTTTCAGGCCCGATGAAGCGCACGCCATCGGCCCGCAGCCGCGACACGTTGCGCCGCGTGGCCGGGTGCGCCCACATGTGCGGGTTCATCGCCGGCGCCATCAACACCGGCGCGGAAGTGGCCAGCAGAAGCGTGCTGGCCAGGTCGTCGGCCAGCCCATGCGCGGCGCGCGCGATGAAGTCGGCCGTTGCCGGCGCCACCACCACCACGTCTGCCTCGCGCGCCAGGCGGATGTGCCCCATTTCCATTTCGTCGGTCAGGGAAAACAGCTCCGTGTGAGCCTTTTCACCCGCCAGCGCTGCCGCGGAAAGTGGCGTGACGAAAGCCTGCGCCCCCCGGGTCAGCACCGGCCTGACGCGCGCGCCTTCCTTGCGCAACAACCGGATGAGTTCCAGCGCGCGATAGGCGGCGATGCCGCCGGTGATGATGAGCAACACGCTTTTTTGTCTTTCCTTCATGACCAGACCCGTGATTCTCGGTCAGTGTGCCCACCAATGCCATTGCCAGCAGTTGGCACCCGCCCCTCCCGCGGGGTCAATGCCGCGCATGAAAGACGGTTACCAGCAAGCCTTTCACCGGAAGGCACGGAGCGCGCATGGCTTTTCCACATGCAATCCCCATGGCGCCAACCTTTTTCCAACAGCCTTTCCACCTGCTTATCCACACGGTTGTCCACAAGTTATCCACAGGCTTGTCCACGGGTTGTCATGAAGATTTCCACACCTTTCCCGCGGCCTTCCCGGTTGGCCATGTTCAAGCCACATCGACGATGAGGGGCTCGTGTCCCGTTGCGCGCAGGAACTTCAGGAAATCCTCGCGCCTGATGGTGGTGGTGGCGGTGTTCACCAGCGGATGAAAGTTCAGCCTGTCATGCTCCATCATGCGCGAATCCAGCACCACGCGCACGCGCCCCGCCCCGTCGTTCACCAGCGCGAAGGGTGTCACCGAGCCCGGCTTCACCCCCAGGGCCTCTTCCAATAGTTCCGGCTTGCCGAACGAAAGCCGCGCCGAGCCGATGCGTTTCGGCAACGCCTTCAGGTCCACTTGCGTGTCCTCCAGCGCCACCACCAGCCACAGCTGGCCCTTCTTGTCCTTCAGGAACAGGTTCTTGGTGTGACCACCCGGAATCAGCCCCCGCAGCTCCTTCGCGTCTTCCACCGTGAACGCCGCCGGGTGCTGGCGCGTCGTCGTTTCCATTCCCATTTCCCGCAAATAATCAATCAGTTGCACAGCAACTTCGGGCAGATTCTCCTGTTCGCTCATGATCTTGCAAAACCCTCTTGAAATGCACATCACTTTGCGCCATATAACAGGGCGCCAGCCGGAAGGCCACGCGGCAAGGAAGAAACCCGACGCGGACCGAAGGCTGGTGTTTTATGAGCGGGCGTAGCTCAGGGGTAGAGCACAACCTTGCCAAGGTTGGGGTCGTGAGTTCGAATCTCATCGCCCGCTCCATTCATTGGGATATTTTCAGCCCAGGCGTCGGCAGCTCTTGCCGACGCTTTTTTCATGTCCGGTCCGCTGCGCAAATGGTATCTTGCCACATCATGCGACCCCTTCGACGTGAAAGCGCCATGAAACCCTCACTCCGCACTCTCGTCCTCGCAAGCCTTCTGGCATTCGCGCAGGCGTCCTCCCCGGCCATGGCCGGCGAAGCCGATTCGTCCACCGCCGCCACGCCCATGCAACCGGCGCCATCCGGCAACGCCCGTCAGCAAGGCGAGCGCGCCATCACCTCCCTGCTGGAGCAACTGAGGAAAGAGGATGACCCCGCCCGCGCCGAGGCCCTGCGCTCGCGGCTGACGACGGCCTGGACGGCGAGCGGCCCGGCCAGCGCCCAGGCGCTTCTGAAGGAGGCCGCGCGCGCCCAGGCCGACGGGCTCATCGACACCGCGCGACGGCTCTATGACCTGGTGGTGCGGCGCTGGCCGCAATACGAGGACGGACATTTCC
>JALVRJ010000082.1 GCA_027031305.1 Hyphomicrobiales bacterium
GGTATGAGACGAGTGCGGCCCGGCTCCGCCGGAAAGGTTCATCGCCGAAAGGGGCTGGGGGGCTTTTGTTTCCGGCGCATGAAACCCACCTGGCAAACAAGCCGGGCCGCTTTCTGCCACGGGCCCGAGCGTGCCCGCGCTTTATGGCCGCAAGCGGCTGAAGGAATGGCCGAAATGTGAAAAATGCAGGCGCGCGATGGATTGTGGTTGCATTGCCGTGTGGATGCGCAATCAATGGTACTGAAAGCCGCGGGAGACGTCGTGCCTTCGCCTCCGCCGACACTCACGCCGCAGTGGTGGCGTCGTTTTCCTGCCGCAGGACGTCCATCAGGCGTTCGCGAATGGCCCGCTGGCGCTGTTCGTTGAGGATCTTTCCTCCGGTCAGGTCGGTCACGTAGAACACATCCACGGCACGCTCGCCGTAGGTGGTGATGTGGGCCGATGCGATGTTCAGGTTCAGGTCGTGCAGGGCGGTGGTGAGGTCGTGCAGCAGGCCAATGCGGTCCAGGCCTTCCACCTCGATGACGGTGAAGCGGTTGGACGAGGTGTTGTCGATAACCACCTGCGGGGCGAGGTGGAAGGGCTTGTATTTCTCCGGCGTCCTCTTCTTGCCACGCAACAGCGAATCCAGACGCACCTCGCCGGTCAGTGCCTTGACAATCATGTCCGCCACGCGCCGCGCCCGGCGCTCCTCGTCGGTGTCTTCCTCGAAGGCTCGCTGGATGAATACCGTGTCCAGCGCCCAGCCGTCGCTGGTGGTGAAGATTTTGGCGCCGGTGATGTTGGCCCCGGCCGCCGCGCAGGCGCCGGCGATGGTGGCCAGCAACAGCGGATAATCCAGCGTGTAGACGGTAATTTCGGTAATGGCGGTGAACTTGTCGGTGTGGATGTCGATGGCGATCTTCTGGTCTTCCCGCTCCGCCCGCTCGATGAGCGCGGCATGGCGCAGCTGGTGCTCCAGGCCGGTTCCCAGCCAGTAGGCCTCGTAATGGCGCGTCAGATAGGCCTTCAGCTTTTCTTCGGGCCAGCCGACGGCCTCGGCGAAGCGCGCCTGCGCCTGTGCCACGCGCTGCTGGCGCGGAATGGTGGCGTGGCCGCCCGAGAGCACCGGCTCGGTCTCGTAATACAGCGTGCGCAACAGCTCGCCCTTCCAGCCGTTCCACACGCCCGGGCCCACGGCGCGGATGTCGACCACCGTCAGCACCAGCAACAACCGCAGCCGCTCCGGCGAGCGCACCTGTTCGGCGAAGTCGAGGATGGTCTTGAAATCGGTGAGGTCGCGCGTCTGCGCCACCTCGCTCATCAACAGGTGATTGCGCACCAGCCAGGCGACCATTTCCGTCTCCGCCTCCGACAGGCCCAGCCTGGGGCACAGCTTGCGCGCCACCTTCTCGCCGGCGACGGAGTGGCTTTCCGGGCGGCCCTTGGCGATGTCGTGCAGAAAGGTGGCGACATACAGCGCCCGGCGCATCTTAACCTTGGGCATGATCTCGGCCGAAAGCGGGTGTTCTTCCTTCAGCTGTCCGCGGTCGATTTTCGCCAGCCAGCCCACGGCGCGGATGAGGTGCTCGTCCACCGTATAATGGTGATACATGTTGAATTGCATGAGCGCCACGATGCGTCCGAAATCGGGGATGAAGCGGCCCAGGATGTCGGCTTCGTTGAGCTGGCGCAGGGCCTTTTCCGGATCGTTGGAATCGCACAGCAGGTGCAGGAACAGACGGTTGGCCTCCTTGTCGTCGCGCATTGCGTCGTCGATCAGGCGGATGGAACGGCGCACCAGGCGCAGCGCGTCGGGATGGATTTCCGCCCCCAGCCGGTCGGCCAGCACGAACAGGCGCAGCAGGTTCACCGGATCACGGCGGAACACCCCCTCGTCCTCGACATTCAACCGCCCGGTATCGATGACGAAGCCCGGATAGTCCTTAAGCCGACGGCTGCGAGGATGGCGCAACAGGCGCTGCAACAGGCGCGAGGCGACGGGCAGGGGTTTGAGCTGCTGTTCCTCCAGCACGGCGGCGAAGATGCGCGTCAGGTCGCCCACCTCCTTGGCGTGCAGGAAATAGCGGCGCATGAAGCGCTCCACGTGCTTCAACCGCGCGTGCGCCGAGCGGAATCCCAGCCGCTCGGCCACCTTCGGCTGGAGGTCGAAGGTGAGCTTGTCCGTCGGCCGCGACGAGAGAAAATGCAAATGACAACGCACGGCCCAGAAGAAGTCCTCCGCCTTCTGGAAGCGACGCAATTCCTCGCGCGAGAACACGCCATGCTCCACCAGCCCCTCCACGTCCTCGACACCATAGACATACTTGCCGATCCAGAACAGGGTTTGCAGGTCGCGCAGGCCTCCCTTGCCCTCCTTCACGTCTGGTTCCACCAGATAGCGCGATTCGCCGTGCTGGCGGTGGCGCTCGTCGCGCTCCTTGAGCTTGGCGGCGATGTATTTCTGTGGATCGCGGCCCAGCACCTCCTTGCGGAACTTCTTGCGGAATTCGCCGAACAGCGGTTCATCACCGGCGAGATGCCGCGTTTCCATCAGCGCGGTCAGGATGGTCTGGTCCTCCTTCGCCAGCCGCACGCAATCGTCCAGCGAGCGGGTGGCGTGGCCCACCTTGAACTTGAGGTCCCACAGCAGGTAGAGCAGGTATTCCACCACCTGTTCGCCCCAGGCCGTCTGGCGGAAGGGAAACAGGAACAACAGGTCGATGTCCGACCCCGGCGCCAGCGCGCCACGGCCATAGCCACCCGTGGCCACCATGGCCAGGCGCTCCGACGCGGTGGGGTTGGAGCGCGGATAGAGATCGCTGGTGATGAAGCGGAACAGCGCCTGCAGGAAGGCATCCTGGGCCGCGGAGAGGAATCCGGCACAGGCCAGGCCCTTGCGGTTTTCCAGCAATTGCCGCTCGGCCTCCTGGCGCACGGCCCGGACGATCTCGCGCCCCCCCATCAAGAGGCCGGCGCGAAAGGCCGGCTTGTCCGGGGCGTGCCGTTGCTTCAGCCGTTCGACGAGCGCCTCCACCGCCTCCCCTGCCGCTTCGGGTCGGGAAAAGTCATGGTTGGCGAGCGCCGTGGAGCTATCGGGTTCGGTCATCTCCGCCAAGTCCGTTTGCGAGCCTCGCGCCGGATGCAACTTGCTCGGTTCATCTTAATCATTGTCGGCAAGAGCACAATTCCCCGCGCCATGTCCTCCTCATGGCGGGCGTGCCACCTTCCGGGATTGACGGCACGGGCCAAAGGTGAGACACTTCATCGAAGAGGGCGGATGGCATGTCGGGAGGTCATGCCCATGCGATCTTGCCGGTTCAGAGCCGCCATTCTTTTGGCGGCGATCATCGCCTGCGCCGCCCTGCCGACGCGGACGTGGGCCATGTCGCTGAGCTTTTCATGGGGGCCGACGAAAGCCTGCTTCGACCGCAACTCGCCGCCTATCCGCCTGAAGGGCGTGCCCCGGGGCACGAAAAGGATCCGCTTTTTCATGAAGGACCTGGACGCGCCGCACTTTCGGCACGGTGGAGGGGTCGTCGCCTACAAGGGTGGGAACGTCTTCCCCTATGGCAGCTTTCGCTACAAGGGGCCATGCCCGCCAAGCCGCCATCGCTATCGCATCACCGCGCAAGCGCTGGATGCCAAGGGCAGAGTGCTGGCCACCGCTTCCGCCGTGCGCATGTTTCCCTGATGCGGCGTGAAATCGCCCGGTGCTGGAATCGGAGACCGGCTTCAAACATGGAAAGCCGGCCTGACGCGCAGTGCCATGACGCATGAATCGTCATGGCACCACCTCCACGTCAGACCGGCGAAACTTGCGGGACGGAAAGGGAAGGGCCCGGCTTTCCCGGCCTTCAGCCTTGGCGCGCCTTGAAGCGCTTCTTGACCTTGTTGATGACATAGAGGCGGCCGCGGCGGCGCACGACGCGGTTGTCGCGATCGCGACGGGCCAGCGAGCGAAGCGAATTGCGCACTTTCATGATCATGTTCCTCGAGTGCTGGTGTTGCGGCGGGTCCGCCGCCCGGTTCACGGCCCCAAGGGGGCGCCCGGCGCAACGGACAAGGGACGGCTAACGCCGTCCCTCGTGATCCTGCTCATGGTTGCGGCTTTTAATGCCGCGGCACGGCGCTTGTCAAGGCGAAGGGAGCGCCGTCAGTCATCGCGTTCGGTCTTTTTCAGTCCGGCGAAGACGGATTCCGCGTCCGGCACGGTTTCTTCCTCCTCGCGTTCCGCCGCCGATGACGGCTGTTCGCCGAACACATCATCCAGACTCTTCTCGTCCAGCTCGGCCAGCGTCTCCTCAGGCGTCTTCAGGGTCTCCTCGGGCTCTTGCGGCGCGACGCCGGCCTTGGCGCGCTCCCTGGCCAGGCGCTCGGCCGCCTTGCGCACGGCCTCGTCGAGCTCGATCTGCTTGCACAGGCCGAGGGTTACCGGGTCCTTTGGCGTGATGTTGGCGATGTTCCAATGCGTGCGGTTGCGAATCTGCTCGATGGTGTTGCGCGTGGTGCCGATGAGCCGGATGATCTGGGCGTCGGAGAGCTCCGGATGGTGCTTCAGCAACCAGGCAATTGCGTTGGGCTTGTCTTGGCGCTTGGAAAGCGGAGTGTATTTCGGCCCCTTGCGCCGCGCCTTGGGCAACTCCACCGGTGGCTTGGCCAGCTTGAGGCGATAGTTCGGATCCTTCTCGCCCTTTTCGATTTCCTCGCGAGTGAGCTGACCGGTGGCGATGGGGTCGACGCCGCGGATGCGCTGCGCCACCTCGCCATCGGCGATGCCTTGCACCTCCAGCTCGTGCAGGCCGGTGAACTCGGCGATCTGGCGAAAGGTCAGCGCGGTGTTGTCCACCAGCCACACGGCGGTGGCCCGTGGCATGAGCGGTCTTTCAGACATGCGTTCTCTCCTTCGGCATTCCGGCAAAACCGGAATCACCGCAATTCGTTGACAATCCGATCCTGCGGGATTGCTCCATTTATAGTCCTCCCCCCCGACAAAGGCAATGGCGCTTTCGATGCGCGCATGTTTCCCGGCCTGCTTAAGGCACCGTTTGCCACGTTCTTGGATGGAGGGTTTTTCATGGTCGATTCCGGAAAAACACCCTTGGAAAAAGCCCGGCGAGGCGTTAAAGAGACTGAGGCGTGCGAACGAAGACAACCGGATTTCCCGCGCGAGGAATATTTCCTCGCGGGGGTGAAGCCTTTCCGCCATTGAGCAATCAGGACGGATTTTCTCGAAGGCAGGGAGAAGGGTTGTGCCGATGCTGGCGCGTTGCAGCTGACAGGAGGCACCGAGACGAGTTCGGCCCACGCTAGACGGAACTCGTATCGGAAACGTGCCACGGACAGCGGCGATCCGGCCAGGGCCGGAAAGCGCAACCGTCGAACAGGCGGACGATGGCAGGCAAAATCGCACCGGGGCCAACAAATCAGCGAGAAAAATGAGACAACCACAACACAGAAATCGCGCGCGCGCGCGCGCCAGGCGGCAGCCGAATCCGGCCAACAAGGTCTATGAGAGCAACGGGCCCGACGTGAAGGTCCGCGGCACGCCGCAGCAGATCGCCGAAAAGTATTTGCAGCTTGGGCGCGACGCGCTGTCATCGGGCGACGACGTGAAGGCCGAGAACTTCTTCCAGCACGCCGAGCATTATCTGCGCATCATCGCCGCCGCCCAGGAACAACAGCAGGCCCGCCGCCAGCAACAGCAGCAGCAACAACAGCAACGGCGCCAGGACACGCAGGAGCGCCGCCGCGGCACCGATGCGGCACAGTCCGAACAGCCGCCCGCCGGCGAACCCGCCCCGGCGGAGACGGCGGCCGAAGCCCCTTCCAGCGCTGCACGGCAGCCCGCCTCGACCGGAGAAGAAAAGCGCTCCGCCACCGTTGCCCTTGGTGGTGGCGGAGAGTGGGGAGACCAACCACCACAGTTCCTGACCACGCCCGCCACGCCGGAGCCGCAGGCCCCGGCCGCGCAATCCGAGAACCGGGCCGACGCGGAAACAACCGGTGGGCAGGGCGCCGCGAATGGTCGCCGACGGACGACCAGGACGGCCCGCCGCAAGGGCAACGGCAGCGCCACGCGTGCCGCCGCGGAATCGGAAGAGAACGCGGCGCGCCCGGCGGCCCCCCCCACCGAAACCAATGCCGCCGAAGACGGCGCGGACAAGACCAAGGAGGCGGACCAGGCCTGAATGCCATCGTCCTTCTTGGCGATGCACCGGTTGTCTTGCCTTTCCGCGCGGGAAAATGGCGCGAGCGCAAGATTGCGGGAAAGATGCTCCCGCAAGAGCGTCATCCCTTGACGCCGGCGAAGGGCGCGGACGGGGCATCCGCGTCCAGCGGCCAGCGAGGGCGGGCGGAAACCGACAGCGGCGCCACTTCGCCGCGCAACAGCTTCAGAGCGCCGCCATGGTGGCCCATGCCGGCGCTCTGAAGCTG
>JALVRJ010000083.1 GCA_027031305.1 Hyphomicrobiales bacterium
GTCCTGCTCCGCCGCCACCGGCCGGGGCGCGGAGGCGGTGGCGGCGGAGCAGGACGTGGACACGGCCACTTTCGGCGCCATGGCAAGGTTGTTCGACGGCAAGGTGGGGGCTTTTGCCTACATGCTGTTCGTGCTGCTGTATTTTCCGTGCGCGGCCACGTTCGGGGCCATCGCGCGCGAGGCCGGCCTGCGCTGGGCCGTGTTCGCGGCCTCGTGGAGCACGTGGATGGGCTGGTTCGTGGCGGTGGGCTTCTATCAAATCGCCACCCTCGCCCGCCACCCCGGCCTCTCGGCCTTCTGGCTGGCCTTCAACCTGCTAGGCATGGCGTTCGTCATCGGGGTTCTCCGCTGGCTTGGCCGGCGTGGGGCGCTGCGCGTCGAGGGGCGCGTGGCGCGGATGGCATGAGGTAAGAGCGGGTGCTGAAACGCATCGAGGCATTCCTGAAGGCCCATGGACGGACCTGCCTGGCCGATATCGCCGCCCACCTGGGGGCGCCGGAAAGCGCCGTGAAGCCCATGCTGGAGCTGCTGGAGCGCAAGGGCAAGGTGCGGCGGGTGGTCATGAGCGCGCCGCTGTGCGCCGGCTGCAACCGTTGCGCCCCCGGCGCGCGGGAGGAATGGACCCTGGCGAACGGCGAGGCCGACTGAAATCCACGCCCGCGATCTCGCCGCTTCCGCCTGGCGTCGCGCCCTTCACTTGACCCTTGCCGCTTGCCGCCCCTTCCGCGGTGGGTTTTAATGTTTCATGCGAAAGCATGGGGCCGAGGGCCCACGGCAATCAGGGAGGGAGAGACCATGACGGATTCGGCAGGTGGCAAAGTCGGTGGCCCGCGGTGCATCGCCATCGTCGGGCCTCAGGGCAGCGGCAAGACGACGCTGCTGGAAGCCATTCTTCATCGCACCGGCGCCATCTCCCGCATGGGCGACCCGCAGGAAGGCACGGCGGTGGGCGATGCTTCGGCTGTGGCCAGACAGTTTCACGGCGGAGTGGAGCTGAACGTGGCCAATTGCGCGTTCCTGGGCGACACCTACACTTTCATCGACTGCCCGGGCTCGGCCGAGTTCGCCGGAATGATGCATCCTGTCCTGCCGGCGGTCGACGCCGCCATCGTCGTGGTGGAACCCGACCGGGCCCGGGCGCCGGCGCTTCAGGTGATCCTGAAGCGGCTGGAGGAGATGAACATTCCGCGCCTGCTGTTCGTCAACAAGATCGACGCCACGCAGGGAAGCGTGCGCGAGATGCTGGAATATTTCCAGCCGGTGGCCGAGCATCCGCTGGTGCTGCGCCAGATCCCCCTGTGGAAGGACGGCATCGCCATCGGCACCATCGACCTGGCGCTGGAGCGCGCCTACATCTTCCGCGAACACGCGCCGGCGGAAGTGGTGGAGGTGCCGAAGGAAGAGGCCGAGCGCGAGAAGGACGCGCGCTTTTCCATGCTGGAAAAAATGGCGGACTACGACGACGAGCTGCTGGAGACGCTGCTGTCGGACATGGAACCGCCGACGGAAAAGGTGTTCGAGGACCTGCGCCAGGAGATGCAGCAAGGACTGATCACGCCGGTGCTGCTGGGATCGGCGAAGAACGAGAACGGCATCCTGCGCCTGTTGAAGGCGCTGCGGCACGACGTGGGCGGCGTGCGCGCCACGTGCGAACGGCTGGGCATCGACGCGGACATGGACGTGGCCACGGGATACGTCATGGCCGCCTTCTTCCTGCAACAGGGCAAGATGACGCTGGCGCGGTTGTTCACCGGTGAATTGAAGGAAGGCGCCACCATCTTCGGCGCCAACGACGCGGAGGCGCGCGTCGGCGGCCTGTTCCGGCTGATGGGACAGACGGCGAGCAAGCTGGACACGGCCATGGGCGCCGGGGACACGGCGGCGCTGGCGCGCACCGAGGGCCTGCCGCCCGGCACGGCCTTCGCCACGGACAAGGAAGCCATTCCGGCCATCGAGGCCATCAGACCGCCACAGCCGGTCTACGGGCTGGCCATTTCGGTGCCGGACAGCAAGGACGAGGTGAAGC
>JALVRJ010000084.1 GCA_027031305.1 Hyphomicrobiales bacterium
ACATGAGGCTGCGCGGCAATCCGGAACTCTCGTCACCCCGGTGCTTTTTCTCTTCGTCCCCCCGGCGAAAGCCGGGGTCTCGGGCCGCTTGTTCCTGAGCGTGCTGCATGAGATTCCGGCTTTCGCCGGAATGACGTGGAATGACGAGGCTCAGCGCCTGTTCGTAACCGCCCACCACCGCCGATTCCGGCAACCAGGCGAACAGCACCTCCGGCAACAGCAAGGCTCGCACGGGTAGTTCTGATGCGGATGTGAAAAACAACGTGCCCGTCTCCGCCACCCCGGCCAGCGCCGGCACCAGTGCGGCGGGCACCTCGGGCGCGAAATCCGGCTCAATGGTCAGCCCCTCCACGCGCTCCGGCAAGGCCAGCCTCGGCATGGCGAACAGGTGCGGCGCGAGACCATGCCCCGCCAGCACCGCGCGCACCACGTCCAACGCCTCCTGCATGTTCCCGATGCGGTGCACCGGTGCGCCCGCCTCTTCCGAGAAGCGGACGAACTGTTCCACCGCCGCCGCGCCCTCCACGCGCGCCCGGGCGGGCTGGGCAGGGGCGTTGGCCCCATCCATGTCGGCCTTCGCCCGCCTGTGCGGAGGCAGGCCGCAGCCCGCCGTGCCTTCCACCGGCTCCAGCCGTGCCCCGGCATATTTTTCAAGGAATGTCTCGCCCGCCACGTCCGGCAGGGCGCGCCCGGTCATCCAGGCCGCCAGCGCCGGCACCCGCCGCGCCAGCGCCGGATGGCGCCGCAGGGTGCGCAGCGCGCGCGCCCCCAGCGCCGCCGCCCGCCGATACAGTTTCGGCCGCGCCGAAAACCATGCGTGCAACCGCTGCGCCCGCCGCTCCGCTGCGCCCGTCAACCCCACCGCTACCGCCTCTTGCCGCCAGCGGCGAATGAGCCCGGGCAGGTCGATGCTGACGGGGCAGACTTCCGCGCAGCGCTCGCACAGGGTGCAGGCCTGTTCCACGCCGTCGGCCAGCAGCGGCCCGCCGTCTTCCACTCTCGGTGCGCGCAGGCCGAACACGGCACGCCCCAGCACGATGCCCATCGGCCCGGAATAGACCCGGCCATAGGCGTGTCCGCCGGTGAGCTGGTAGACCGGGCAGTGGTTCAGGCACGCCCCGCAGCGGATGCACGCCAGCATGTCCGCGAACGCCCCGCGCAACAGCCGTTTGCGCGTTTCCGTCAGCAGCACGAAATGCATCTCCGCCGGCCCGTCGGCCTCCTCCGCGCGCCGCGCCCCGCCGTGGAAGGTGGCATAGACCGTGATGTCCTGCCCCGTCGCCGAGCGCGGCAACACCCGCGCCACGTTGAAGGCGTCCTCGAAACGCTCCACCAGCTTCTCCACCCCCGCCACAACGATGTGCATGTGCGGGTTGGTGGCGCACAGGTCGCCGTTGCCCTCGTTGGTGATGATCATCGCCGCGCCCGCTTGCGCCACCAGCGCGTTGGCCCCGGTGATGCCGGCGTCGGCGGCCAGGAACTTCTCACGCAGCACGGCGCGTGCCTCCGCCGCCAGCGCCTCCGCCGTCAACAGCGGCCGCTGCGCCGGCAGCCCGGCGTGGGCGCGGCGGAAGTCTTCCGCGATGTCGTCGATACGCAGATGAATGGCGGGCGCCACGATGTGGCTCGGTGGCTCACGGCGCAGTTGGATGATGTATTCGCCAAGGTCCGTTTCCACCACCTCCATGCTGGCGGCCTCCAGCGCCGGGTTCAGGCCGATCTCCTCCGCCGTCATCGACTTGCCCTTCACCACCAGCCGCGCGCCGCGCTCTCGCATCAGGTCGCGGATGATGGCGCGCGCTTCCTCGGCGTCGCGCGCCAGGTGCACCTTCGCGCCCGCGGCCTCGGCGTTTTCGACGAAGCGCGCCAGCAATGCCTCCATGCGCTTGAGCGATTGCCGCCGCATGGCCGCCACTTGCCGCCCCAGCAGCGGATATTCCGGCAGGCGCTGCAACGCCTTCTTGCGCTTGGCGACGAACCCCACCGGCACGTTGGCCAGCGCCAGTTGCAATTGCGCATCTGTCAGCGCCGCCGCCGCGCGGGCGCGGAACCCGGGCTGGCTCAGCACGGAATCATGCCTGCCGCTATGCGAAGAAGTGCCGCTCATGAAGGCCTTTTTCCCGCAAGGTGCGGGCGATGGCAATGCTTAAAGCGCTCTTTGCGCCACGCGCCGCCGCGAAAGGGGCAGCCTGAGCGCCAGCAGCAGCGTGATGAGGCCGAGATAGACCAGCGGCTCGATCTGCACGCCCTTGCGCACCCACACGAAGTGCAGCGCCGCCAAGAGCGTCAGCGGATAGGCCAGCCGGTGCAGCCGCCGCCAGCGCGCCCCGCCCAGCCGCCGCAGGAGCCGGTCGTTGGAGGTGATGGCCAGCGGCAGCATCAGCGCGAAGGCCGCCATGCCGAAGGTGATGTAGGGCCGCTTGAGGATGTCGGACAGCATCTGGTCAAACAGGAACTGCATGTCCAGCGCCACCCACACGCCAAGGTGCGCCAGCGCGAAAAGGAAGGCCGACAGCCCCAGCGCCCGGCGGAACTTCACGAAGTTCAGGCCCGCGAAGCGCTTCAGCGGCGTAATGGCGAGCGAGGCGATCAGCAATTGCAGCGCCAGCAGGCCATATTCCAGCTCCAGCATCCGCACCGGATCTGGCCGGTAGGCGCCGGTAAGCGCCATGAAAAAATGCCAGCCAATGACCGCCAACACGACGAAGTAGATGGGCCACGTCGGCATTCGCCGCGTGAACTGGTTGATTGCCTTGATCATCTGCCGGATCGCTCCACTGACCACGCGTCCACCTTCCTCATCATCCCAGCCCCTTTCGTCATCCCCACCTTCCTCGTCATCCCCCTTTCCTCGTCATCCCCCCTTCCTCGTCATTCCCACCTTACTCGTCATTCCGGCGAAAGCCGGAATCTCGGGCCTCAAACCCCGGCGCCCATGGCCCAAGACGCGGCTACCACCGGGGCAACGAGAAAGCCTCAATAATACTTCCGCAGGTCCATGCCCTTGTAGAGATGGGCGACCTCCTTTTCATACCCATTGAACATCAGCGTCGGCACCCGCTTGCCGATCAGCCCTTCGCCCAGCCGCCGCTCGGTGGCCTGCGACCAGCGCGGATGGCTCACCTTCGGGTTCACGTTGGCGTAAAAGCCATATTCGTCCGGCTGCAACAGGTTCCACGTAGTGGGCGGCCGCTCCGCCACCAGCGAGATGCGCACCACGCTCTTGATCGACTTGAAGCCGTATTTCCACGGCACCACCAGGCGCAGGGGCGCGCCGTTCTGCTTGGGCATGGGCTTGCCATACAGCCCCGTGGCCAAAAGTGTCAGCGGATGCATGGCCTCGTCCAGCCGCAGTCCCTCGCGGTAGGGCCATTTCAGCAGCGGCACCTTCTGCCCCGGCATTTCCTCCGGTCGGTGGAGCGTTTCGAAGGCCACGTATTTCGCCTCGCGTTTAACGCCCACGCGCTTGAGCAAGTCGCGCAGCATGAAGCCGTTCCATGGGATCACCATCGACCACGCCTCCACGCAGCGGAAGCGGTAGATGCGCTCCTCGATCTCCATGCCGCGCAAAATGTTTTCCAACGGATAGACGCCGGGCTTGTCCACCAGCCCGTCGATGGTCACGTGCCAGGGCTTCGTCGTCAGCCGGTGCGCATACCGCGCCGGATCGCTCTTCGACGGCCCGAACTCGTAGAAATTGTTGTAACTGGCAATGTCCTCCAGCGGCGTCGGCTTCAGGGCGTTCTCACCCGCCACGGTCTTCGTCTCGCCGCCTCCAACGTCACACCCCGCCAGCGCCGGCAACGCCACCGCCGCCCCCGCCGCGCGCATGAACGTGCGTCGGTTCAAAAACACCTCCTCCGGCGTCACGTCGTTCTCCGTCAGGCCCGGCCCGAACCATTTGTTCATATCGTCTTCGGCTCCACGTGGGTGAACTGGAATGATTCAGGAAGATACGGCCGCACCGGTGAACGGACAATCACCGGAAAGTCACGATTTCGTGGAGAGGCCGCGACACGAGAAACCTTGTTCAAATATCATGACCGGCCAGGATCTCGGCCACATGCATTACCCGCGTCGGCACCCCGGCGGCCTCGGCCGTGGCGGCCAGATGCGTCAGGCATCCCATGTCCACCCCGGTGATGATCAGCGGCACCTGGGGTGAGGCATCGGGTGCGGTCCGCAACATGGCGCCGAGCTTGCGCTTGGCCAGCGCCGCGGAAACCTCCGGCACCTTCGCCGAAAACAGCCCCCCGAAGCCGCAACAGGTCTGCCGCGTTTCTTCGTCAGGCAATATCACCTCCAGCCCCGGAACCCGCTGCAACAGGGCCAGCGCCGCTTCCGCCGCGCCCGCCACCTCGCGCAGGCTTGCGCACGAATCGTGCCACAGCACCGGCCCGCCACGCCAGGTCTTCGCCAGCGGCGTGACGTCGTTGTGGCGCAGGAAGGCGCACAGCTCGAAGGTGCGCGCCGCCAGCGCCTCCGCCGCCGCGCGGTCAGCCGTGCCGGCGGCGAACAGGGAGGGCAGGTGATTGCGCACCATGCCGGCGCAGGAGGCCGAAGGGCTCACCACAGCGTCATACGGCTTGAGCGCCCGCAGCAGCGCCCGGGCCATCATCCGTGCTTCGGCCTCGTGTCCGGCGTTGAACGCCGGCTGGCCACAGCAGCCCTGTTCCGGCACTTCCACCACGCAGCCCGCGCGCCGCAACAGCGCGCACGCCGCCTCCGCCGCCCGCGGGCGCAGTGCGTTGACCACGCAGGTGGCAAACAGCGCCACCCGGGGTGCATCATTTCCACACATGGAAGTCTCTTCGGCGGGCATGGAGGAATTTATGGCTTCCCCCGCGAAGCTGGGCAAGAAAAAACCGGCGGAACGTTCGGCCCGTTCCACCGGTATCGAAAAAACATCGTCACGCTACGAGGCATGAAAAACAATTTGTCACCCCGGCGAAAGCCGGGGTCTCGCGCCGCGAACACATGAGGCAACGGCCCGAGATGCCGGCTTTCGCCGGCATGACGAAGAAAGATCAGGCCACGTGCGTGACGCGTCGCCTTATTTCGCCATCGACTTCAGGTAGGCGATCACGTTGGCGCGGTCCTCCGCCTTCTTCAGGCCGGCGAAGGCCATCTTGTTGCCCGGAATGAACTTCTTCGGCGCCGCCAGATACTTGTCGAGGTTCTCCTCGGTCCACACCAGGCCTTCCGCCGCCTTCGCCTGCATCGCCTTGGAATACTTGAAGCCTTCCACCGCGGCCGCCTTGCGGCCCACCACGCCCTTCAGATAGGGGCCGACCTTGTTCTTTTCCTTGTCCACGAAGTGACAGGCCTTGCACTTGTTGAACACCTTCTTGCCCTTCGCCGGGTCTCCTTCCGCGTGCGCCGCCACCACAGGCAAGGTGGCCACCAGCAGGGCGGTCAACAGAACCTTCTTCATGCTTCTTCCTCCTCTGTTGTCTGGCCGGAACGCTTGGCGGCGCTTCCCCTTACTCACGGCCTTTGCGCATCACGGGACCGCCGCCATGTCGCACCGGCTGTGCGTTCGTTCCCCCCACCAACCCACACGGGCTGGCGAGCAGGATAACCGTATTTCGCCGCCCGGCAAAATCCGGCATCCGGCAGTGTATAAAATCAGCCAGCATGGCATAATTGTGATAAGACGAATGTTGGCGCCAGCGGCCGATTGCCGCATGACAAGCTGTCTCTCGGTGCTGTCGAAATGTCATTCCTGCCTGTGCGCGACGGGACTCCGAGGTCATGACCACGCCCTGTATGCCGCCACCTGATCCGGCCATTCTCGCCCGCCGTCGCGAGATCGCCGCCGATCTCGCCCGCCTCTGTCCGCGGGCGGAGGTCATCGTCGAGGAAGAAGCTCTGCGCCCTTACGAATCGGACGGGCTGACGGCCTATGCCCAGCTGCCCCTGCTGGCCATTCTGCCCGAAACGACCGAGGAAGTGCGGCGCATCCTGCAATATTGCCACGAGCATGGCATCCGCGTGGTGCCGCGCGGGGCGGGCACTTCGCTTTCCGGCGGGTCGCTTCCGGCGGCTGACGCGGTGCTGCTGTCCATGGCGCGCTTCGACCGCGTGCTGAAGGTGGACGCGGAAAACCGCGCCGCGCTGGTGCAGCCCGGCGTGCCCAACCTGAAGATCACCGAGGCCGCCAAGCCCTTTGATCTGTATTACGCGCCCGACCCTTCCTCGCAGATCATCTGCTCCATCGGCGGCAACGTCTCGGAAAACGCCGGCGGCGTGCATTGCCTGAAATACGGCATGACCACCAACAACGTGCTGGGCCTCACCATGGTGCTGATGAACGGCGAGATGGTGCGGCTGGGCAATATGCATGGCGAGGTGGCCGGCCACGCCAAGCA
>JALVRJ010000085.1 GCA_027031305.1 Hyphomicrobiales bacterium
CCCAGCTCCTGCGCCACCTCCAGCACCAGGCGCTTGCCCTGGTTTTCGGTTTCCAGCGCGTTGAGAATGTCCGGCAGATGGCCGTCGAACTGCACGTCCACCACCGGGCCCTTCACCTCCACCACGCGGCCGATGGCCGCCTCGCCGGAAGCCTGCTTCGCGGCGGCCTTGCCGGTGCCGGTCTTGCGCGTAGCCTTTGCCATGTTGGTTCCCTCTGTTCGTTGCGGCGCCGCCCTCACAGGGCCTCGGCGCCGGAAATGATCTCGATGAGCTCCTTGGTGATCTGAGCCTGGCGCTGGCGGTTGTACTGCAGCGTCAGCGTGCGGATCATCTCGCCGGCGTTGCGCGTGGCGTTGTCCATGGCCGTCATCCGCGCCCCCTGTTCCGAGGCGGCGTTTTCCAGCAGCGCCCGGAACACCTGCACCGCCACGTTGCGCGGCAACAGGTCGGAAAGAATCTCCTTCTCGTCCGGCTCGTATTCGTAAACGGCGCTGGCCCCGCTCTCCTCCGTCTCCGCGCCGGCGGCGATCTCCTCCACCTTCGCCGGGATCAGCTGCAAGGCCCGTGGCTTTTGCGCGATGACCGAGCGGAACTCGGCGTAGAACACGGTGCAGACGTCGAACTCGCCGGCCTCGAACATGCGAATGAGCCTGTCGGCAATCTCGTGCGCGTGAACGAAGCGCAGCCGCTTGACCTGCTTCAGGTCCACCGGCTTGTCGATCATCAACGCACCAAAGGGGCGCTTGAGCTGATCATATCCCTTGCGCCCCACGCACAACAGCTTCACCGTCTTGCCTTCCGCCTGGAGCCTGTTGATGTGCTCCGTGGCCAGACGCACGATGGAGGAGTTGAAGGCGCCACAAAGGCCGCGTTCGGCCGTGCACACCACCAGCAGGTGCACGTCGTCGCGGCCGGTGCCGGAGAAGAAAGGCGAGACGCCCTGCTGGTCCTTCAGCCGCGCCGCCAGCCGCGCGATGACGGCGTTCATGCGCTCGGAGAAGGGCCGGGCGGCTTCCGCCGCCTCCTGCGCATGGCGCAGCTTGGCGGCGGCCACCATCTGCATGGCCTTGGTGATTTTCTGCGTCGCCTTCACCGAATTGATCCGGTTGCGCAGATCCTTGAGGCTCGCCATGACGCCCTTCCCGTTCGCTTGTCCCTCACCGCCCGTGCGCCGGCGGCGTCACCCCCTGCCGTCAGCCGGCGAAGGCCTTGGCGAAGGCCTCCACCGCCGCCCGCAGCCGCTGGCGCAGGTCGTCGTCGATCTCCTGCTTCTCCCGGATCTCGGCCAGGATGTCGGCGTGCTTCTCGCGCATGAAGGTCAGCAGCCCCTGCTCGAACTCGCCCACCTTTTCCACCGGCAGCGGGTCCAGGAAGCCTTCCGTGCCGGCGAACAGCACGACCACGATCTCCTCCACCGCCAGCGGCGAGAACTGCGGCTGCTTCAGCAACTCGGTGATGCGCGCGCCACGGTTCAGCATTTTCTGGGTGGCCGCGTCGAGGTCGGAGCCGAACTGGGCGAAGGCCGCCATCTCGCGGTATTGCGCCAGCTCGTTCTTGATGGTGCCGGCCACCTGCTTCATCGCCTTGATCTGGGCCGCCGATCCCACGCGCGACACCGACAGGCCGACGTTCACCGCCGGCCGGATGCCCTGATAGAACAGGTCGGTTTCCAGGAAGATCTGTCCGTCGGTGATGGAAATGACGTTGGTCGGAATGTAGGCCGACACGTCGTTGGCCTGCGTCTCGACCACCGGCAGCGCGGTCAGCGACCCGGCGCCGAGCTTGTCGTTCAGCTTCGCCGCCCGTTCCAGCAGCCGCGAGTGCAGGTAGAACACGTCGCCCGGATAGGCCTCGCGCCCCGGCGGGCGCCGCAGCAGCAGCGACATCTGGCGATAGGCCACCGCCTGCTTCGACAGGTCGTCATAGGCGATCAGCCCGTGCATCCCGTTGTCGCGGAAGAACTCGCCCATGGTGCAGGCGGTGAACGGCGCGAGATACTGCAACGGCGCCGGCTCGGAGGCTGT
>JALVRJ010000086.1 GCA_027031305.1 Hyphomicrobiales bacterium
CACAGACAACGTCCAGTCCAGCTCTTCCGCGCCGCCGGCGAACATCACGTCCTGCTTGCCCCACTGGATGAGCTCCGCCGCGTTGCCGATGCAGTGGGCGGAGGTGGAGCAGGCGGAGCTGATGGAATAGTTCACGCCCTTGATCCTGAAGTTCGTGCTCAGCACGGCCGAAGCGGTGGAACTCATGGCCTTGGGCACCACGAAGGGGCCGACGCGCCTCGGCCCCTTTTCGCGCGTGATATCGGCCGCCTGCACGATGGCGCGGGTGGAAGGCCCCCCGGTGCCGACGATCAACCCGGTGCGCTCGTTGCTGATGTCGGCCTCTTCCAGCCCCGCGTCGGCGATGGCCTGTTCCATGGCGAGATGCGCGTAAGCCGCGCCATCGCCCATGAAACGCATGAGCCTGCGGTCGATGCGCTCGGCCAGGTTCACCGGCGGCTTGCCGTGCACCTGGCTGCGAAAGCCCAGCTTCGCGTATTCCTCGGCGAAGGAAATGCCGGGCCTGGCATTCCACAACGACTCTCTCACCGCGTCGGCATCGGCGCCGATGCTGGAGACGATGCCCAAGCCCGTTACCACCACCCGTCGCATGATCATTTCGCTCCGTCAGGTATTCAGGAACATTCAAATCTTCTTCAGCTCTTCCGGGCTGAACAGCCCCACGCGCAAATCCTTCGCCGTGTAGATGAGCCGGCCGTCGCAATAGAGCTCGGCATCGGCCAGGCCCATGAACAGCCGGCGCTTGATGACGCGCTTCGGATAAACCACGTATTCCACCAGCTTCGCATCGGGCAGCACCTGGCCGGTGAACTTCACCTCGCCGCAGCCCAGCGCGCGGCCGCGCCCGGGCCCGCCGATCCAGCCAAGGTAGAAGCCCAGCATCTGCCACATGGCGTCCAGCCCCAGGCAGCCGGGCATGACCGGATCTTCGTTGAAGTGGCAGGCGAAGAACCACAGGTCCGGCTTGACGTCGAGCTCGGCGCGGATCTCGCCCTTGCCGTGCGGGCCGCCTTCCTCGGTGATGTTGGTGATGCGGTCGAACATCAGCATGGGCGGCAGCGGCAGCTGGGCGTTGCCGGGGCCGAACAATTCGCCGCGGCCGCAGGCGATGAGCTCCTCGTATGTATAGCTGGACTTGCGGTTTTCCATGATTCCCGTTCCCTTGACGCGGCGCCTCGCGAACAACGGGCGGCGCCGCGCCTTCTCATATTGGCGCAATGGTCATGGATGCGTGCATCCCCACTTTTGGCCGCACTGTCAAGCGCTAGCGTCGCCAAGCTCCACAGGCCGGGGCGTTCGCTCTTGCCAGCGAGGTGGGCGCGGGCTAGCCAGCAGGAGGATCTTCAACGCGGATGGAGAGCGCGCCATGACGCATTTCAACGCCGGCAGGCCCTTCGTGCTGGGCTCGGGCAGTGGTGGACGCAGGATGTTGCTGGAACAGGCGGGGCTGCTCTTCGAGGTCATCCGGCCGCGGGTGGACGAGGAGGCCCTGAAGCAGGCGTTCCTGCGCGAACACGGCACGGCGGACCTGCCGGGACTGGCAGAGGCGCTGGCGGCGGAAAAGGCGCGCGAGGTGTCCCGGCGCAGCGACAAGCTGGTGGTGGGAGGCGACCAGGTCCTGGTGCTGGATGGCGAACTGTTCAACAAGCCACGCGACATCGGCGCGGCGCGGAAGGCCCTGTTGAGGCTGAGGGGGAGGACGCATCATCTCGTCAGCGCCGTGGCCATGGCGCGAAAAGGCGAGGTGATCTGGCGATACCGCGACGCGGCGGCCATGACCATGCGTGATTTCTCCGACGACTTTCTCGACCACTACCTGCGGCTGGCCGGAGAGCGCGTGCTTTCCTCCGTTGGCGGCTACCAGCTGGAGGGCCCGGGGATACACCTGTTCGAGGCCATCGAGGGCGATTATCACACCATCATCGGAATGCCCATGCTGCCGCTGCTGGCGCAATTGCGCGAGCTTGGCGTGATTCCGGCGTGAATCGCGAGGCGGCGGGGCGCCGCGCCGCACTGCCGATTC
>JALVRJ010000087.1:0-6027 GCA_027031305.1 Hyphomicrobiales bacterium
GGGTATTACGCCCTGTTGTCCTCGCGGCCGCTGGAAGCCATTGCACCGGCGGAGCGGTTGCAGAAACGCGGCATCGGGTTCGAGGCGCTGAAGGCGCATCTGCTGGCTTCCGGCGAGGGGTTCAAGGCCCTCAAGGAGGCCGAGGAATATGCCCGGGCCTTTGTGCGGTTGATGAAGAAGAAGGGGTTGTATCGCACCAACCCCGAGGGGGTGCGCTTCACTGGGCGTTACCTGTTCCGCGCCACCTTCGACCTGCCGGCCAACGTGCCATTGGGCGAATACGAGGCCGATGTCTATCTGTGGCGTGATGGCAAGCTGCTGGGCAAGTTCAGCTCCGGGCTGGAAATCGAGAAGCGCGGCTTCGAGCGCTTCGTCTATGAAATGGCGCATGAACGCCCCTTGCTCTATGGCGTGGCGGCTGTCATCATCGCCATCGCTGCGGGCTTCGCCGCGGCTGCCATTTTCCGCAAGGATTGATCCGAGGCCGGGAGGTTTTTCCATGAGCGAGCGCAGAAAGCGCCAGGTGCGCGAGGAAGGGCACATCCGCAAATTCCTGGTGGTGCTGGACGAAACGCCGGAATGCGAAGTGGCCGTCTATTTCGGCGCGGCGCGAGCACGCAGCACCGGCTCCATGCTGACCATGCTGTTCGTGGTGGAGCCGCCACAGTTCGCTCATTGGCTGGCGGTGGAAGAGCTCGCCCGCGAGGAAGGGGAGCAGAAGGCCGAGGCCCTGTTCCGCATGTATCAGCGCAAGCTGAAGCAATGGGGCTTCGAGGACCTGCCGGTGGAAACCGTCATCCGCTATGGCAATCCGTGCGAGGAGATCCGGGGACTGGAGAACGACGATCCGGACATCTCCTTCCTGGTGCTCGGCGCAGCAACGGGCGACGAAGGGCCCGGCCGGTTGGTGACGGGGCTGTTGACCAAGGGCACTAAGGGGTTTCCCACGCCCATCGTCATCGTGCCCGGCGACATGACCTTCGAGGAAATCGACGCGCTTGTTTGAGGCTTGCTCCTCGCTTTGTCGATTCTCTCGTCACCCCGGCGAAAGCCGGGGTCTTGCGCCACAAACTCATGCGCCTGCCGCATGAGATTCCGGCTTGCGCCGGAATGACAGGTGAATGCCAATGCCTCGTGAGCCGGAAAAGGACCCGCGCGAGAGCATGAGCTTGCGCATCGCCCTGCTGGTGGGGCTGGCGGGTGCGGCCTATGTGGGCGTGCAGTTCGCGCTGGGCCACTGGAAGTCGTGGCTGCTGGCGGCCTCCATCGTGGCCTTCGCCATCGCGCTCTATTTCCTCATTTGGCCTTCGTCGGAGGGGGGATAAGATTCCCCTGCGGGAAAAGACGTTCTTGTGGGAGGACATGGCCATGGCCGCGCCGTCGTTCCGGCTGTTGAAGGTCGATCTCGCCACCGGTGCCATCACGCGCCAGGAACTGCCGCACGAATGGCGGGCGGACTATATCGGCCTCAGGGGCCTGGGCACGCGGCTGTTGTCGGAGCTGCGCGCATTCGAAGCCGATCCGTTCGGCCCGGAAAATCCACTGTTGTTCATCACCGGGCCGCTGACCGGCACCAATGCGCCCACCGGCGGGCGCTATGGCGTCATGACGCGCGGGCCGCTCACCGGCACCATCGCCTGCTCCAACGCCGGTGGACACTTTGGCCCGGCGCTCAGGTTCGCCGGTTACGACGCGCTGCTGTTTACTGGCGCTTCCGAGAAGCCCGTTTACCTGTTCATCGACGATGACCGTGTGGAGCTGCGCGACGCTACCGATTTGTGGGGCGAGAGCTTCTGGACGGTGGAAGAGCGCTTGAAGGAGCGCCACGGGCATGACGTGCGCATCGCCGGCATCGGGCGGGCCGGTGAGAATCGCGTGCGCTATGCCGCCGTCATGAACGATCGCGACCGCGCCGCCGGGCGCACAGGGGTGGGCGCGGTGATGGGCGCAAAGAAGCTGAAGGCGGTGGTGGTGCGCGGCACCGGCGCCGTGGAGCTGGCCCGCCCGGAAGAATTCGCCACGCTGGCCGCCGACCTGAACCAGCGCATCATGGACATGTCCGGGATGCGGGGGCTGGCGCACGATGGCACGCAGGCGATGATGCGCGTCACCTGTTCCTTCGGCGCCCTGCCGACGGAAAACGCCCGCCACACCAGCTTCGCCGGTTGCGAGAACATCTCGGCCGAGGCCATGCAGCGCCCGCCCGCCCCGGGCCGCAAACCCAACCTCGTCGGGCGCAAGGCCTGCTTCGCCTGCCCCATCGGCTGCGGGCGCATCGCGCAGATTCAGCCCGATCACTTCACGCTGAAATACGGCGATCAATATCGTGGCCCCAACGGCGGGCTGGAATACGAGGCGGCCTATGCGCTGGGCGCCATGGTGGGGGTGGGCGATCTGGATGCCTGCACCTTCGCCTTCCAGGTGTGTAACGAGGAGGGCATGGATCCCATTTCCTTTGGCGTCACGCTGGCCGCCGCCATGGAGCTGTTTGACCTGGGAGCGCTGACGGAGGCCGACACTGGCAGGCCGCTTCGTTTCGGCGATGCCGGGGCGCTGGCGGAGATGGCGCTGGCCACCGCCCGGCGCGAGGGCTTCGGCGATGTGCTGGCGGAAGGTGCGCTGAGGCTGTGCACGCGCCACGGCCACCCGGCGCTGGCCATGCAGGTGAAGGGACAGGAGTTCCCCGGCTACGACCCGCGCGCCATGCAGGGCATGGGCCTGGCTTACGCCACCTCGCCGCGCGGGGCGTGTCATCTGCGCGCCAGCCCCTACCGCAGCGATTTCTCCACCGGCGACCCGAAAGCAAAGCCCAAGGTGGTGAAGCAGACGCAGGACAGCAAGGCCGCCATCGACAGCCTCGGCGTGTGCTCCTTCATCACGCCGCAGGTGGACTTGCAGACGCTGGCGGAGCTGGCCGCGCACGCCACCGGCATCCATTATTCGCAGGCGCATCTTCTGCGCGCCGGCGAGCGCATCTTCAACCTCGAGCGCCTGTTCAACCTGCGCGCCGGCTTCACCGGCGCCGACGACACGCTGCCCGACCGCGTGCTCACCGAGCCGGCGGACGCCGGCGTGCACAAGGGCGAGGTCTGTCATCTGGACGAGATGCTGCCCGCCTACTATCGTCTGCGCGAGTGGACGGAATCGGGTGAACCCACGCCCGCCCTTCTTTCCCGCCTCGGCCTTTCCGATCTCGTCCAAGGGCTTTCCCCATGACCGGCCCGGTGCTCGCCGCATACGAGAAGCTGGTGGAAGCGGGCGACATTGCGCCCGATGCGCAGCAGCGTGCCGCCGCGGAAAAACTGGACGTGCTGGCCGGCCGCCTGCGCGATTACCGGCCACCGAAGGAAGGGCTGCTCTCGCGCCTGTTTGGCCGCAAGCCCGCCAATCCGCCGCGCGGCGTCTATCTGTTCGGGCCGCCGGGGCGGGGCAAAACGATGTTGATGGATCTGTTTTTTGAAAACGCCCCCGTGCCGGAGGAGCAGCGCCAGCGCTGGCATTTCGATGCCTTCATGCAGCGTGTGCATCAGCTCATCCGCGACATTCGAGATAAGCAGGCGCGCGGCGAGGTGTGGGAAGACATCGACCCGGTGGAGCTGGCGGCGAGAGAAATCATGAAGGACGGCTGGCTCATCGGCATCGACGAGTTCCAGGTGCAAGACATCACCGACGCCATGATCCTGGGCCGGCTGTTCGATAACCTGTTCAAGCTGGGTGCGGTGCTGGTGGCGACTTCCAACACGCCACCGGAGAAGCTCTACGAGGACGGGCTGAACCGCAACCTGTTCGAGCCATTCATCGAGTTGTTGCTGGCGCACGCGGACATCGTGCCGCTCGCGGGCGGGCGAGATCATCGCCTGCGCGGGCATGTGCTGGAAAAGCGCTGGATGGCGCCGCTGACGCCGGAGATCGAGGAAAAGTTTGAGCGCATGTGGCGCACCGTCATCGGCGATGCCACGCCCGGCCCGGTGCCCGTCGATCTGGGCGGGCGCGTGCTCATCGCCCCGCGCGCCACCGATGATGCGGCGCGCTTCACCTTCGCCGAGCTGTGCGAGCGACCGCTTGGCGCGGGCGATTATATTGCCATCGCGAAACGCTTCCCAACCCTGTTCATCGAGCGTATTCCCCTGCTGGGGCCGGAGGAGCGCAACGAGGTATTGCGTTTCATCCACCTTGTCGATGCGCTGTATGACAACCGTGTGCGCCTGTTCGCCACCGCCGCCGGCGAGCCGCCGGACATCTACCGCGAGGGGCCTTTGCGCGGCATGTTCGAACGCACCGTCTCGCGCCTGCAACAGATGCGCCGCCCGGACTGGCCCGAGCGCGAGTGAGGGCGAGTTGTTTTTCTCGTCACCCCGGCGAAAGCCGGGGTCTGGGGCCGATAGCTCCAGGGCTTGTCGCGTGAGATACCGGCTTTCGCCGGTATGACGAGAAGACCGTTGGTCATGAGTGTTTGTGTCAGCGGGCGCGAGTGCCTATATTCTCGCCACACGGCAACGTGCTGAAACATGGACGAACGCATGAACACCACTAGCGGCGTGCCGTTCCGCAAGATGAACGGGCTGGGCAACGATTTCGTCATCATCGACGTGCGCGAAAGGGACGTGCCCATGACCGGCGAGATCGCGCGGCGCATCGGCGACCGCGAGGAAGGCGTGGGCTGCGACCAGATCATCGTGCTGCGCGAAGACGACACCGATGGCGTGGACGTCTTCATGGAAATCTGGAATCGCGACGGCTCCGAGGTGAGCGCCTGCGGCAACGCCACACGCTGCGTCGGCGACATCCTGATGCGGGAAAAGGGGACGGACGGCGCCACCATCCGCACGAAAGCGGGCATTCTCACCGCGCGGCGCGATGGCGACATGGTGCGGGTGAACATGGGAAAGCCCAGGTTTCACTGGGAAGACATTCCGCTGGCCGAGGAGTTTCGCGACACCACTGGTATCGAGTTGCAGATCGGGCCAATCGACAATCCGGTCATTCACACGCCGAGCGTGGTGAACGTGGGCAATCCGCATGCGGTGTTCTGGGTGGACGATCTCGATGTCATTGATCTGGCCACGGCGGGGCCGCTTTTGGAGAACCACCCCATCTTTCCGGAGGGCGCCAACATCTCGCTGGCGAAGGTGCATTCACCGGAGCACATCGAACTGAAGGTGTGGGAGCGCGGTGCCGGGCTGACGAAAGCCTGTGGCACGGCGGCCTGCGCTGCCGCCGTCTGTGGGGCGCGCAAGGGACTGATGCAGCGGCGGGTGCGGGTGACGCTGCCGGGTGGTGACCTGTTCATCCACTGGCGCGAGGACGATGACGCCATCCTCATGACCGGGCCGGTGGAACTCGAGTTCGACGGCACGCTGCCGCTGGAAACGTTCACTTTCAGGGTGGCCTGAACGCATGAACGCCAATGCAGGACATCCGCGGCTGATCACTTTCGGCTGCCGGCTGAACGCCTATGAATCCGAGGCCATGCGCCGGCTGGCGGCGCAAGCGGGGCTGGCGGATGTGGTGATCGTGAACACCTGCGCGGTGACGGCGGAAGCGCAGCGCCAGGCGCGGCAGGCCATCCGCAAGGCCAGGCGCGAGCACCCGCAGGCGCCGCTGATCGTCACGGGCTGCGCGGCGCAAACGGAAGCGCAAGCCTTCGCGCAAATGCCGGAGACGGACGCGGTGCTGGGCAACGCGGAGAAGCTGGACGCGGCGCAGTGGCGCAGGGTGGCCGATGCCCTTTCCGGCGGCAGCGCGGAAAAGCCGGTGTTCGTCTCCGACATCATGCGGGAGAAGAGGGTGCGGCCCGTGCCGTTCTCCGGCTTCGCCGAGCGCACGCGCGCCTTCGTGCAGGTGCAGACGGGGTGCAACCATCGTTGCACCTTCTGCATCATCCCCCATGGGCGGGGCAACGCGCGTTCGCTGGACGTGGACGAGGTGATCGCGCAAGTGCGGGCGGCGCGCGCCGCCGGGCACCGCGAGGTGGTGCTCACCGGCGTCGATCTGACGAGCTGGGGCGAGGATTTGCCGGGCGAGAAT
>JALVRJ010000087.1:6037-6348 GCA_027031305.1 Hyphomicrobiales bacterium
CGCAACGTGCCGGAGCTGGAGCGGCTGCGCGTCTCCTCCATCGACGTGGCGGAGATCGACGAGACGTTCCTGCGCGTGCTGGCGGAAGAAGAACGGCTGATGCCGTATCTGCACCTGTCGTTGCAGGCGGGCGACGACATGATCCTCAAGCGCATGAAGCGGCGGCATTCGCGGCGGCAGGCGGTGGCGTTCTGCGCGCGGGCGCGGGAACTGAGGCCCGGCATCACCTTCGGGGCCGATCTCATCGCCGGGTTTCCCACCGAGACGGAAGAGATGTTCGACAACACGCTGCGGCTGGTGGAGGATTGCGG
>JALVRJ010000088.1 GCA_027031305.1 Hyphomicrobiales bacterium
GTGGCGGGGTGTGCGGGTGGGGGGGGGGGGGCGGATGTCGCGAGGGAGGTGGCGGAACAGAGGCGGGGGCGGGGGCCGTGGCCGAGCGGGTGAGGACGCGCGCGGCCGGCGTGCCTTCCGGAAGGGAGACGAACAGCAGGTCGGGGCGGCCCGTGTATTTCATGCCGCTTTCGGTCACCGCCAGGCGCACGCCGGTGATGGCGGGCAGTCGGGGGAACGCTGCCGGAGCAAACGGAGATGGGGAAAGGTCAAGGGACATGGCGACTGTTCCCGCATGGCACCACAAGTCCTGCCGGCGGCCGCGTGAAGTGGGGTGATCACTCGTCATCCCGGCGAAAGCCGGGATCTCGTCCCGCTGGCTCATGCATTCCCGGCACAAGATGCCGGCTTGCGCCGGCAGATGAAGCATTCTCCGGGGCAAAAGGGAGAATCACTTCGCTTTCGTCTTCGCCTTCTTCGCCGCCTCGGCCTTCTTCTGCATTTCCAGAAGCTTCTTGCGGTTCTCTTCCTGGAGCTTCTTCAGTTCCGGGTCGAGCAGTTCGATCTTGCCGGCCTTGCCCAGCTGGGCGACTTCCTTCTGGACTTCCTGGCGCAGCAGCAGGGCCTCGATGCCGGGCGCGACTTCCTCCAGCGGGCGCGGGCCGATCTTCTTGCGGTCCTCGAGCTTGATGATGTGCCAGCCGTATTCGGTCTTCACCGGCTTGGAAACCTCGCCGACCTTCAGCGCGAAGACGGCTTTCGAGAACTCCGGCACCATTTCGTCCGCCGTGAAATAGCCAAGGTCGCCACCGAATTCCTTCGAGCCGTCCTTGGAATACTTGCGCGCGAGATCCTCGAACTTGGCGCCCTGCTTCAGCTCCTTGAGCACCTTTTCGGCCTCTTCCTTCGTCGAGACGAGGATATGCCGCGCGCGCACGCGCTCCACGGGCTTTATCTTTCTCGTTTCACGCTCGTAGATCTCCTTTACCATCTCGCGGGTGACGCGAGGCTTGATCTTCTTGGCGAAATAGGCGTCGCGCAGGGCCTTGTATTGGTAAAAGCGCAGGCGGCGCTTGTATTCCTCGGAATTGGCCATGCCTTCCTTCAGCGCCTTCTGGGCCAGCAGGTGGCGCTCGATGAGATATTGCACCACCAGCGGATAGCGCATCTTGGGCGGCACGTCCTTCAGCTGGGCGGCGACGTCTTCCGCCGCCAGCTCCACCTCGCGGGCGGTGATCTCGTAGCCGTTGACGCGGGCGATGACGGTGCTGGGTTTGGCCTCGGCGGCGGCCTTGACGCCGGAGGCGCCTTTCTGCTGCGCCATGGCCACAGGCGCCGCCAACGCCAACACACAGGCGGCAAGGACAATCTTGCTGGTTTTCAACATGGCTTTCATCATTCGTATTGCGGGCCCGTGAAGAGCGGGCCGTTTGCGTGCCAGGCCGGTCGCGCCGGCTCCTTCCCCAACCGGCTCGGCAGGGAAGCCCCGCGCCGGCCCGTGTTGCGTGCCCGCCGAATGGGGCGACATTATGCAGGTGGCGGCGGGGCCCATGCCTCGCCCTTGGCCGGAAGCGGGCAACCGCTGCGGCGTGCATGGATTACACGCATCCGCGACCGCTGACAACCATCGTTGCGCATTTGTCGCAAGCCGCGCTCTCCGGGTGTCGCCCCGGACAATGGTCATTTGCCGCCGCCGCCGGTTTCCTGTAAGGAACGCAGTTGAAATCGAGGAACTTGCGCCGCATGTGCGAATCGTCATCGCACGGACACATTCCGGCGCAAACCGGAACGCGGCATGGTGAAGGCGGGTTCCTTCGCGATGCTCGGAATCACACGCAGACGGGTATAGAGAAAGATGCTTGGTCTAGGCGCCATCGCCTCGAAGATCTTCGGCAGTGCGAACGAACGCAAGCTGCGCCCCTACCGCAAGCGGGTGGACGCCATCAACGCGCTGGAACCGGCGTTCGAAAAACTCTCGGACGAGGAACTGCGGGCGAAGACGGATGAATTCAAGGAGCGCCTGAAAGAGGGCGAAACGCTGGACAAGCTGTTGCCGGAGGCCTTCGCCACTGTGCGAGAGGCGGCCAAGCGGACGCTGGGGCAACGCCATTATGACGTGCAGCTCATCGGCGGCATGGTGCTGCATGAGGGCAAGATCGCCGAGATGAAGACCGGCGAGGGCAAGACGCTGGTGGCGACGCTTCCCGTCTATCTGAACGCGCTCACGGGCCGCGGCGTGCACGTGGTGACGGTGAACGACTACCTGGCGAAGCGCGACGCGGAATGGATGGCGCCGATATACAATTTCCTGGGACTCACCGTCGGCACCATCGTGCACGGCATGGACGACGATGAACGGCGCGAGGCCTACGCCGCGGACGTGACCTACGCCACCAACAACGAGCTGGGCTTCGACTATCTGCGAGACAACATGAAATACCACCTCGAGGAGATGGTGCAGCGCGACCACTACTACGCCATTGTCGACGAGGTGGACTCCATCCTCATCGACGAGGCGCGCACGCCGCTGATCATCTCCGGGCCGGTGGAAGACCGCACGGAGCTTTACGTGGCGGTGGACAAGCTGATCCCGCGGCTTGCGGATGACGACTACGAGGTGGACGAGAAAATGCGCTCGGTGACCCTGACGGAAAAGGGCAACGAGCACATGGTGGAGCTGTTGCGCGAGGCGGGTCTGTTGCGGGAAGGCGACCTCTACGACCCGGAGAACGTGACCATCGTGCACCACGTGAACCAGGCACTGAAGGCGCACAAGCTGTTCCACCGCGACAAGGACTACATCGTCAAGGATGGCGAGGTGGTGATCATCGACGAGTTCACCGGCCGCATGATGCCCGGCCGACGCTACTCGGAAGGCCTGCACCAGGCGCTGGAGGCCAAGGAGGGCGTGAGCATCCAGCCGGAGAACCAGACGCTGGCCTCCATCACCTTCCAGAACTACTTCCGCCTGTATGAAAAGCTGGCGGGCATGACCGGCACGGCGCTGACGGAGGCGGAGGAGTTCATGGACATCTACGGCCTGGACGTGGTGGAAATCCCCACCAACAAGCCGGTCAAACGCGTGGACGAGAACGACGAGGTCTACCGCACCGAGCAGGAAAAGCTGCACGCCGTCATCGAGCAGATCGAGGACTGCCAGAAGCGCGGTCAGCCGGTGCTGGTGGGCACCACCTCCATTGAAAAATCCGAGCGCCTCTCGGACATGCTGAAAGCACGTGGCATTCCGCACCAGGTGCTCAACGCCCGCTATCATGAGCAGGAGGCGAAGATCATCGCGCAAGCCGGCCGCCCCGGCGCGGTGACCATCGCCACCAACATGGCTGGCCGCGGCACCGACATCCAGCTGGGCGGCAACGCCGAGATGCGCATCCGCGAGGAGCTGGCCGACGTCAGCGACGAGGCCGAGCGCGCCCGCCGCGAAGAGGAAATCCGCCGCGAAGTGGAGGAGGCGAAGCAGCAGGTCATCGAGGCCGGCGGGCTTTACATTATCGGCACGGAACGGCACGAATCGCGGCGCATCGACAACCAGCTGCGCGGCCGCTCGGGACGCCAGGGCGACCCGGGGCGGTCGAAATTCTACCTGTCGCTGGAAGACGACCTCATGCGCATCTTCGGATCGGAACGCATGGACGCCATGCTGCAGAAGCTGGGGCTACAGGAAGGCGAGGCCATCACCCATCCGTGGATCAACAAGGCGCTGGAAAAGGCCCAGCAGAAGGTGGAGGCGCACAACTTCGACGCGCGCAAGAACCTTCTGAAGTTCGACGACGTGATGAACGACCAGCGCAAGGTCATCTTCGAACAGCGCAAGAGCATCATGCGCGGCGAGGAAGTGGCCGAGACGGTGGAGGACATGCGCCGCGAGGTCATCGAGCGGCTGGTGAGCACCCACATCCCGCCCGGCGAATACGCCGACAAATGGGACGCGGAGGGCCTGCAAAAGCGGGTGGAGGAGGTGCTGGGCCTCGAGCTGCCCATCGTGGAGTGGGCCAACGAGGAAGGCATAGCGGACGAGGAAATTCGCGAGCGCATCGAGAAGGCGGCGGAGGAGCACTACGCAGCCAAGCGCGAGAAATACGGCGACGAGATCATGGAACTCGTCGAGAAGGAGATCCTCTTGCGCGCCATCGACGAGCTGTGGCGCGAACATCTGGTGAAGCTGGAACATTTGCGCCAGGCGGTGGCCTTCCGCGGCTATGGCCAGCGCGATCCGTTGCAGGAATACAAGACGGAAGCCTTCGTGCTGTTCGAGAACATGATCGAGGAGCTGCAGGAGGCGGTGACCAGCCAGCTCATGCGGGTGGAGCTGATGACGGAAGAGGAGATGCAGCAGTTGCAACAGGGGCTGCCCTCGGCCGACGAGCTGCCCGAGATGCAGGCGCATCACTTCGACCCCTTCACCGGCGAGGACGAGCTGGACGAGGAGGTCATCGAGGCCAGTTTCGGCGAGAGCACGGCGCCGCTGGCCTCGGCCGTGCGCGTACCGCCGGAAATGCGTGATCCGGACGACCCCTCCACCTGGGGCAAGGTGGGCCGCAACGAACCCTGTCCGTGTGGTTCGGGCAAGAAATACAAGCGTTGCCACGGCAAGCTGGCGTGATGCTTGGGCGCTGAAAGTGCGGATGGCTCCCGGTCCGCACCAGGGCCTACAGCGTGAAGTCCTCGCCCAGGTAGTGGCGGCGCACGTCCGGGTGGGCGACGATCTCTTCCGGCGTACCCTCGGTCATCACCTGGCCATCGTGGATGATGTAGGCGCGGTCGATGAGGCCAAGGGTTTCGCGGACGTTGTGATCCGTAATAAGCACCCCGATTCCCCGAGCGGTAAGCCTTCGCACCAGCTGGCGGATATCATTGATCGCAATCGGGTCAATCCCGGCGAAGGGCTCGTCGAGGAGCATGTATCGGGGATTTGCGGCCAGGGCGCGGGCGATTTCCACCCGCCGACGCTCTCCGCCAGATAACGCCACAGCCGGCGAATGTCGAAGGTGTTCGATCTGGAACTCATGCAACAACTCACTCAACACACGTTCACGCTCGGGCCGGGGCACCTTGCGCACCTCCAGAATGGCCCTGATGTTGTCGGCCACCGAAAGCCCGCGGAACACCGAGGGCTCCTGAGGCAGGTAGCCGATGCCCATGCGCGCCCGCTTGTAGATGGGCAGCATGGTCACGTCCTCGCCGTCGAGCAGGATCTGGCCATCATCGGCGGCCACCAGGCCGGTGATCATATAGAACACCGTGGTCTTGCCGGCGCCATTGGGGCCCAACAGCCCCACGGCCTCGCCCTGCTGCACGGAGATGGAAACGCCCCGCACCACCGGCCGGCGCCCGTAAACCTTGCGCAGGTCACGCGCGTTGATGCCGGAAGCGGCCGCATCGCGAGGGGGCGCCTCGGGCTGGCCGTCAAGGGGCTGCATCTCCATCCGATACTCCGTCGTGATAGACCGAATTTGCTTAAAATTGCATGAAGTCGCGGCGCTCCCGACCGCCACTGGAGGCCTCAGCGGAAAATGCCGTGCACGCGCTGTTTCCTTTTGGTGGAAAGCACCCGCGTGACATTTGTCTTCAGGTTGGCCACCAGCTTTTCACCACGGATGGTGGCGTCCGGCTTCTTCACGACCACATTTCCTTCAACCGTCACGATGTCCTTTTTCACATCCATGATGGCCTTGTCGCCGGTAATGGTCATATCGGGCTTGACGATGCGCACATGGCCCGTCGCCAGCCACTGGCGCATCCGGGTGGTTTCCCTACCCTTTCGATCCTTTTCCTTCTCCGTGCGCACCTCCAGCCTGTCCGCAAACAAGGTGGTGTCCTCTTGCACCACCTTCACATTGCCCGTGAAATAAATCAGATTTTTTTCATCAAGAATTTCCATGCTGTCCGCCGTCACATCAGTGGGAGCGTTCTGTTGTTTTCCATCGTCCTTCTTCGTGGCACTTTCCTGCGCCACCGCCTCGGACAGCAAGCCGCCTTCCCCGGCCCCCGGAAGGATGATGCCATTCAACGTCAGGGCAAGGACGCCTGTCACAACGAGATACATGAAACGGGACATCGCGATACGACTCCTTCCTGTTGTCCTTTATCGTGCCGGCGCCAGAACAAAATGATCCGCGTATTGTTCGAATTCTTTCTCCACGGATACACTTTTCGCCTTTATGCCGCTTTTTTGCCGGTGGGGAAAGAGGTGGCGCCCGCCCGTTGGGTACGGGGTGGGCGCAGCGGCTTCCCGATGGAATGCCTTCTGCGTCTTGACGCGCGGGCGAAAAAGGCGGACATGCAGGGATCACGCCCTTGGGGGCCAAGGACTTCGACAACATGAAAATGGTTGCACGGCACCATGAGCA
>JALVRJ010000089.1 GCA_027031305.1 Hyphomicrobiales bacterium
CAGGTTGGTATTACGCGGACAAAAGGTGCCAATGGCAACAGTCTGCCATTGGCGCTCCCCCCGGGCCGTGAAATTCCGCGGATTCAGTCGCGCAGCAGGTCGTTGATGGAAACCTTGGCGCGCGTTTTCTCGTCCACGCGCTTGACGATGACGGCGCAATAGAGGTTCGGCGCCGGTTTTCCGTTGGGCAGCTCCGTCTTCGAGCCGGGCATAGAGCCGGACACCACTACCGAGTAGGGCGGCACGCGGCCATAGAACACCTCGCCCGTCTCGCGGTCGATGATGCGGGTGGACTGGCCGATGAACACGCCCATGGAGATGACCGACCCCTCGCCGACGATGACGCCCTCGACGATCTCCGAGCGCGCGCCGATGAAGCAGTTGTCCTCGATGATCACGGGCGCGGCCTGCAACGGCTCCAGCACGCCGCCGATGCCCACGCCGCCGGAAAGATGGACGTTCTTGCCGATCTGCGCACACGAACCGACGGTGGCCCAGGTGTCCACCATGGTGCCCTCGTCCACGTAGGCGCCGAGGTTCACGAAGGAGGGCATGAGCACCACGTTGGGGGCGATGTAGGCGGAATGGCGCACCACGCAGCCGGGCACGGCGCGAAAGCCCGCCTTGCGGAAATCCTCTTCCGTCCATCCGGCGAACTTCGGCTTCACCTTGTCCCAGTAGACCGCGCCACCGGGGCCACCCTCCATCACTTCCATGTCGTTGAGCCGGAAGGAAAGCAGCACCGCCTTCTTCAGCCACTCGTTCACGCGCCAGTCGCCGTCGATCTTCTCGGCCACGCGCAGCCGGCCCGCATCCATCAGGTTGAGCGCCTCTTCCACCGCCTCGCGCACTTCGCCGGTGGTGGCGGGAGAAATCTCGTCGCGTCGCTCGAAGGCGGCCTCGATGATGTCCTTGAGATGGTTGATGTTCATGCCCGTTCCCCGTTGTTGCTGGTTTTCCTCGCGGCGACTTCGCCGGTGAGTTCGTTCAGGAAGGTGGTCAGATGCTCGGTGCGGTAATGCACGTGCGGCGGTGTTTCGCCGCTTTCTTCCGGCCGGCCGCGAGAACAGGCGCACACCTGCCGCGCGTCCGTGTTCGCCGGGTGGTCCACCCACACGGTGACCATGCCGCGTGCGTGCGGCTCTTCCAGGTTGCGCACGATGTCCTCGAACATGGCTGAGCGGCGCGGCGCGACGCCGCTGCGGCGGAAGAAGGCATCGAAGGCTTGCGGCGCCGGCTTGGGCACGTATCCGGCGGCCTTGACGTCGAAGATCTCGTCGATGTGGGAGCGCACGCCGAGGCGTTCCAGAACCGCCTCGGCGTGCGCCACAGAGCCATTGGTGAACACCCACTTGCGTCCGGCGAGGTTGGCCAGCGCCCTGTCGAGCGCCGGATCGGGCGCGATGTGCGAATAATCGATGTCGTGCACGTAGGCCAGGTAATCGTCCGGATCGTCGATCTGGTTGTTCCTCAACAGGCCATGCAGGGTGGTGCCATAGCGATAGTAGTAATCCTTCTGGATGCGCTTGGCGCTGGCCGCGTCAACGTCGAACAGCCGCATCAGGTATTCGCCCATGCGCCGGTCGATCTGGTCGAACAGGCGGTGGCTGGCGCAATAGAGCGTATTGTCGAGGTCGAACACCCACTCGCGCACGTGGTCGAACCCCGGCGCCCCTTGCGGCGGCGTGGCCGCGGCCAGCATGTGCCGCGCGCCGCTCATGCGTTCACCTTCTCGCCGTGGCGGCTGATGCGCGTGCCGACGCCACGCGCGGTGAACAGTTCCAGCAGCACCGCGTGCGGCACCCGGCCATCGAGGATGATGACGCCTTCCACCCCGCCCTGCACCACGTCGACGCAGGAACGCACCTTGGGGATCATGCCGCCGCTGATGGTGCCGTTCTCGATGAGGCGCTCCACCTCCTCCACGCTCAGCTCCGACAACAGCCGGCCGTCGCCGTCGAGCACACCCTGCACGTCGGTCAGCAACAGCAGGCGCTTGGCGCGCAGCGCCTTGGCCAGCGCCCCGGCGAAGGTGTCGGCATTGATGTTCAGCGTCTCGCCCTCTTCCGACACGGCGATGGGCGCCACCACGGGAATGACGTCCGATTGCGCCAGCACGTCGATGATGCCGGTGTCCATCGCCACCGGCTCGCCGACGAATCCCAGGTCGATGACCTTCTCGATGCCCGAGGCCGGGTCGGTTTTCTTGCGCTTGAGCTTGCGCGCGGTGCACAGGTTGGCATCCTTGCCGGAAATGCCCGCCGCCTTGCCGCCCATCTTGCGAATGCAGTTCACCACCTGCTTGTTGATCGAGCCGGAAAGCACCATCTCGGCCACTTCCACCGTCTGCGCGCAGGTGATGCGCAGGCCGTCCTCGAAGCGCGAGGCGATGCCAAGCCGCTCCAGCATCCGGCCGATCTGCGGCCCGCCGCCATGGACGATGACCGGGTTGATGCCGGAAAGCTTCAGCTGCACCACGTCGGCGCAGAACTTCTCGGCCAGGTCGGCGTCGCCCATGGCATGGCCGCCATACTTGATGACCACGGTCTCGCCGGCGTAGCGCTGCATGAAGGGCAGGGCCTCGGCCAGCACGGCGGCCACCTCGTCGCGCGAGAGATGTGCGGTCTGGTTGCTCATGATCCCATGCTCGCGTTCGCGCCCCGGATTTGGCATGTTGCGTGTGCGGCCCGGAGATGGTCCCGCTGGTCTTGTGTGTTTGGGCATTGAGCGGCTGTCCTGTCAAGCCGATGAGAGGGAAAAGGCCATGAACGACATCACCTCCGCCGGCAACTATTTTCACGTGCACCTGGTTTCCGACACCACCGGCGAGGGCCTACGGCAACTGCTGGACAAGGCGCTCATGTTCTTTCCCGCCCATCAGCCGCTTTTGCACATGCACACGCTGGTGCGCGCGCCGCGCGAGCTGGACGCGGTGCTGGAGCGGCTGGAAGAGGAACCGGGGCTGGTGCTGCACGCCATCGGCACCCCGGAGCAGCGCGTCCGGCTGGAGCAATTCTGCCGCGATCAGGGCCTGCCCTGCATGGGCGTGCTGGATCCGTTGGTGGAAATGCTCTCGGCCTATCTGAATACCCACGAGAGACTGGTGACAAGCCCGCGCCCGGCGCTGGACGACCATTATTTCGCGCGGATGCGGGCGCTCGACTACGCCATGATGCATGACGACGGGCAAAACACCAGGACGCTTCACGAGGCGGACATCATCCTCATTGGCCTGTCGCGCACCTCCAAGACGCCCACCAGCATCTATCTGGCCAACCAGGGTTATCGCACCGCCAACATTCCCTTCATTGGCGCGCAGGGCCTGCCCGGAGAGCTGTTCCGCCTGAAGAAGCCGCTCATCGTCGGTCTGGTGGCCACCACCCGTACCCTTTCCGGACTGCGCCGCAACCGGCTGGACGACATCGGCGCGAAGGGCGTGCGGGACTATGCCGAGCGACGCGCCATCGCGGCGGAGGTGACGGAACTGAAAAAGCTGTGCGCGCGCCATGGCTGGCCGGTCATCGACGTTACCCGGCGGGCGGTGGAGGAAACCGCCGCCATGATCATCAACATGCTCCAGGAAAAACGCCAACGGGAGCGCGAAAGGAGATAGGGCTCTGTCGTCGGCGCCGGGAAGGAATGGACAGGATACCGCTCAACCGCCGGTGACGGGCGGGAAAAAGGCCACCTCGCGCGCCTGGTGGATGGGCGTGTCGAGGTCCGCATGAGCCTGGTCCACCGCCACCCGCAACACGTTCTCCTCCGCCAGCGCCCGCGCGTGGGCCTCGTCCAGCGACCGCAACCAATCCAGCAGGTCGCCCACCGTGCGCACTTCCGGCGGCGGCGTCAGCTCTTCCTCCTGCCGTCCCAGCCTTTCACGCACCCAGGCGAAATACAGCACTTTCATTCCACATCCCCGTCCTGCCATGGCACCCGCGACGGCCGACGAAACCTCCGTTCGCACCGTCTCCACGCAATATCCCGGGCCCCGGCCAGCATGGCAATGGTGCAAGCGCCCGCCTGCCGGCGCATGTCAGATAGAATCACATCCAAAGGAGGCACGAAACCCCACGACCCTTTCAGCCAATCCCCGGCAGACGTATTGTTGGGAAGGAACGATCGGTCCGGGCACTCGCCTTTCAGTCACGCAAGACGCTCACCTGTGCGTTGTCCACACCGTGCTCGGCCAGCAGCAGGGCGATTTTCTGCTCCAGCTCCGGCGCCGTCAGGCCCGCGGCCCGCACGCCGCCCAACGCTCCCAGGGAAATGCGGCCGTCATCGCCAATGGTGTAGGTGCGGGAGAGATCGTCCTTGCCGAACACCACGATGCGCACGGCGTCGCCGCCTTGCAGGGGCTGAACGTTGGCATTGAGGAACGAGGCGGTGTCCGGAATGGCCGGAGCGGGATCCATCGAGGCCGCGCACCCTCCAAGGGCAAGCGCCCCGGCCACGGCCAACACCATGCTCACGGATGTCATCCGGATACGCAACATGCAACCCCTCGTGCTCTCTCCCCACCAAGAGCGGATATTGGCATCATTCGGCCAATTGCGCAAGGGGAGAGGTTTCCACGTCGGCCGGCACGTGCCTTGGGCACCGTGCGGGAATGCCCGGGTGCTTGCCGGGCGCTGGCCATATTGTGGCGGACAAGGCTTAACACAAGGCTAACGACGGGTGTCCCCGGACATTGATAGCGGCGAGAGCCGCGCACGGGCGACGTGCAGCGCACACGCCTTTCAGTCTTCCAGCCTTTCAGGAAGTTCCGGACAGGCGGATGATGATGTCCACGCCTTTCATCCGTTTTCCCTCCGGCAATGGCGGCAGGCCCTTCAGGTCTATCTGATCGCGCGGAATGTCGATGAGTTCATCGGACTCTTCCAGATAGAAATGGTAATGTTCCGAGGTGTTGGTGTCGTAAAAGGTATGATTGCCGGTGGTCACCACCTGCCGCAACAGGCCCACCTCGGTGAACTGGTTGAGCGTGTTGTAGATGGTCGCCAGGGACACGCCGAGGCCCGCGTCGCGCGCCTCGCGGTGCAACTGCTCCGCCGTCACGTGCCTGTCGCCATGGCCGAACAACAGCTCGGCCAGCGCCATGCGCTGCCTCGTCGGGCGCAGCCCCGCGGCACGCAGGTGTTCCTCGATCTTCATCATGTCCCGATTGATGTCCCGCTTGCTCATTTGGCCTTCGTTGCCAGAGTGAAACGCACCGTAACATAAAATGAGTATAAAGAGCAAATTCTTCAAGGGCTTCCGCCATTCCGCCTGGCGAAACGGATGGCGAAGGCATTCTTGAGCCCTGCCTTCAGACGCCGGACAGCCAGGCCACCAGGCGCCGCGACACGAAGCGCGGCAGGAACCGCGCGATCAGCGCCAGCATTCGGTTGAACACGCCTGGCAGGATGATGACGCGCCCTTCCTTGAACCCCTGCCAGCCGGCCCGGGCCACCACTTCCGGCCGCGAGGCTGGCAACAGGCGCGCCAGCCCCGTCGCTGCGCGCCGCCGGCCTTGTCCGACAGGTCCCCGACAGAGCACGGCGATGCTCACGCCCTCGTCGCGCATCTCTTCCGCCAGCGCCTCGCCGAAGGACGCCATCCAGGCGCCGCCAGCGTGAGCGACGGCGCGCCCCGGCCCCGGCAGAAACGCCCCCGGCGAGGCGACGAACAGGACCCCGCCGGCTCCTTGCGCCCGCATGTGGGGCAACAGCCTCAGCGCCAGATCCGCCGCCGCCCGCACGTCCCGGTCGATCACGCGCAACTGATCGGCGCGCGGCGTCTTCAGCGCCTTGCCCGCCAGGTGCGTCTCGATGGCGTGAATGAACACGTCGGGTCGGAAGTCCCGCTCCTCGAGCCGCCGCGCCAGCGCTTTCACGCCCTCGGCCCGCGCCAAGTCCGCGCGCGCGACGACGACTTCCACGTCATGGCGCGCCCGCACCACGCCGGCCACCCGGTAGAGTTCCGTTTCGTTGTCTCCGGCCAGCGCCAGCTCCCATCCCTCTTCCGCCAGCAGATGCGCCAGCGCCTCGCCGACGCCGCCGCAGGCGCCGGCAATGAGGGCGCGGCGCGGGCCTTTCCTGTTCCAGATCGCGTTGACCATGGCCGCCCCCGGCTCGGATGCCTTCCGGCAAGGCGAAGGTTAACCCCTTGCCAACCACTTGCGCGTGTTGTGCCCGCTCCGCCGTGCGGAGGCAAGGGGCTGTTAAGGCGCGCGCGGAACAATCACCCCGTGCATGGCGCCTCGGCAAGGCGTCGTCATCGGCCTCGCCATGATCGCCGGCAATCCAGTGCCGGTTCGGGCGGCGAGGCCACGCAACGACACCGGGCAGCAGGGACGGGCCGATCATGAACGCGCAATGGCAATCGTGCTGCACCTTTCTAGACGGCCATCCGGCCGTCCTCACCGTGGACATGGGCGCCGGCGCGGACCTGTCCGGGCTGGACGCGCCCAATCTGCTGCGCGTGCAATACCTGTTGCGACACCCCGACGAGGATGGCCTGCCGGGCGCGGAGGACGAGCGGCGCATCGAAGCGCTGCGTGCCGAGCTCGTGGAATGGATCCGCGCCGCCGGCGGCCGATTTGTCGGCGAGGTCAGCGCCGCAGGCCAGCACGCGTGGTTCTTCTACATGGCCTGTGGCTGGCGCGAGGCGGCACAGCTGGTGCACCGCGTCGGCCTGCGGCTGGGGGTGGCCCTGGGTGCGGAGATGCTGCCCGATGCGCGCCACCGCACCTATTTTGAGTTGCTGCCGACGGAAGAGGAATGGCGCGTACACGACAACGCGCAGAGGCTGTGCGCCCTGCTGGACGCCGGCGACGACCTGCGCCAGCCGCGCGACGTGGCCCACTACGCCCTGTTCGACAACCACAGCCAGGCACAAACCATGGGCGAATGGGCCCGGCGCCATGGTTTTACCGTGCGCGCCCCGCGAATGCTGATCGCCGGCGAGGAGAGGGCGATGGCGGAGCCGGCAGGAACCTCGGGACGCTGGCTGCTGGAATTGTCCCGTCACATGCGCCCCGAGCCACGCGCCATCGACGCCGACACGGCGCGTCTGATGCAGGCCGCCGCGCGCATGGGCGGCGTCTATTGCGGCTGGCACGCCCCCGTCGCGCGCCATCCCGACGCTGTCGCCTGAACTTCCTTGCCACCGGTTTCGCCGCTTGACGCGCCGGGACAACAAAAAAGGGCCGGCGCGGATGCGCCGGCCCCGAATTTCATGCGGGAAAACCCCTTTTCGCAGGCTCTTTCCCCGGGCGTGAACCCTGTGGGTGGATTAGTCTTCCACCTTCAGGTTTTCCGCCGCCATGCGGCCGCCACGGCCCTCGACGAGATCGTAGGAAACCTTCTGCCCCTCGTGCAACGTGGAAAGGCCCGCGCGCTCCACCGCCGAGATATGCACGAAGGCGTCCTTGCCGCCCTCTTCCGGCTCGATGAAGCCATAACCCTTTTCCGCATTGAACCACTTCACGGTACCGTTCGCCATCTTGTAACTCCTTGAATCCTGGCGTTGTCTTTGGTCTCAGGTGATCTTTCAACCGGCCATGCCGGCGAAAAGCCCCGGCGAGCGGATCGTCAACCGACCCAACCGCCTTCGCGTTCGATCACGATGTGGGGAAAGAAGTCTCGTCAGAAGATCGTCTTTCGCGGTATTGCCACCGCGGCGGTGCCTCGTCCCTCGCGTGCCGCCTCTCATCCGGCGTGCGACCAAGGGCCCGCACCGCTGGCCACGTCGTTGTCGTGAGCCCAAGGTGAGCCGGCGGGAGCCATAAGTCAAGCAAATACTGTCCATGCGCCGCTTTTTTTGGCAAAAGGGGCTGAGCGGCCGCATTTCAGGCCCTTCAGAAGGGGAGACGAGGCATGTCCAGCAATGTCGGCGGGCGCTTTCACCTGTTCCGCACACGCCGTTTCGCGCCGCTGTTCATCGCGCAGGCGCTCGGCGCCTTCAATGACAACGTGTTCAGGAACGCCGCCGTCATTCTCGTCACCTATGGGCTTGCGCGGCAGGGCTGGGATGCCAGGTTGCTGGTGGGGCTGGCCGGCGCGGTGTTCATCCTGCCGTTCTTCCTGTTCTCGGGCCTGGCCGGCGAGCTGGCGGATGCGCGCGACAAGGCGCGGCTGGCGCGCACGATCAAACTGGCGGAAATCGGCATCGCCGTGTTGGCGGGCCTGAGCCTGTGGCTGGCCTGGCCGCCGCTGATGCTGGCGGTGCTGTTCCTGGCCGGGACGCAGTCCACTTTCTTCGGCCCCATCAAGTATGCCATCCTGCCGCAACACCTGGCGGACAACGAGCTGATCGAGGCCAACGCCTGGATCGAGACTTCCACCTTCATCGCCATTCTGCTCGGCACCCTGTTCGGCGGGCTGACCATTCTGCGCGCGCACGGGGTGGCGCTGGTGTCGCTGACGATGGTCGGCGCGGCCACACTCGGTTACCTGGCGGCGCGGCGCATCCCGCCGGCGCCGCCGCCCCGACCGGACGGAGAGGTGCGTTTCAACCTGCTGGCCAGCACCTGGCGCATTCTCGGGGAACTGGCCCGCCATCCACGCCTGTTCGGCGCCGCCATCGCCATTTCCTGGTTCTGGGCGCTGGGACTGGTGGTGCTGGGGCTCACGCCCCTGTTGGCGAAAGACCTACTGGGTGCCAACGAAACGGTGGCCAACCTTTTCATCGCCCTGTTCACCGTCGGTATCGCGCTCGGCGCCTGGGCCGCCGCGCGCCTGCTGCATGGTGACATCAGCCCGCGCCTGACACCCATCGCCGCCCTGTTCATGACCCTCGCGCTGGCCGACTTCTGGCACGCCGTTTCCGCCCTTCCGGCACCGGCCACGCCGTCAGCGCTCGGGGGGCTTGGCGCCTTTCTCGCCACCTGGCAGGGCTGGCGGCTGTTCCTGGACGTATCGCTGCTCGCCTTTTTCGGCGGCATTTTCGTGGTCCCGCTCTATGCCTGGTTGCAACACGAGGCGCCGGAAGAGGAGCGCGCCCGCATCATCGCTGCCAACAACGTGCTCAACGCGCTGCTCATGGCCATCGCCTCCGCCGCCATGGGCTGGGCGCTGAAACAGGGCGCCACGCTCTCGCATGTCCTGCTGACGCTGACCGCCTTGCAGGCGCTGGTCACGCTCTATCTCGTCTGGCGGATGCCGGCGGCCTTCCTGCGCAGCATCGGCACCATCCTCTTCCGTCTGCTCTACCGGGTGGAGGTGACGGGGCTGGAACACCTGCGCGCGGCGGGCGAACGCGCCGTCATCGTCTCCAACCATGTCTCGTGGCTCGACGGCCCGTTGCTGGCCACCTTTCTGCCGCGCGAGACGGCCTATGCCGTGCATACGGCGGAGGTGGAGCGCCCCATCGTGCGCCTGCTGGCGAAAATCTTCCACCTGCTGCCCATCGATCCGGTCAACCCCATGGCCATCCGCACCCTCATTCACGCCGTGGAGGAGAACCGCAAGGTGGTCATCTTCCCCGAGGGGCGCATCTCCACCACCGGCGGGCTGATGAAGATCTACGAAGGCCCGGGGCTGATCGCGCACAAGGCGGACGCGCCCATCGTGCCCGTCTTCATCCGCGGCGCGGAGCGGGCGCGCTTCTTCTCGCGCCAACCGCACCGCCAGCGGCTGCGGCTGTTTCCGAAAATCACCGTCACTATCCAGCCGCCGGTGAAGATGGCGGCGCCGGAAAATGCCTCTCCCGCCCGCCTGCGCAAGCATCTTGCCGACAGGCTCTACGACGTCATGGCGGCCGCCGCCTTCCGCGGCCAGCCGTGGCGGCGGCACCTGATGGAGGCCATCATCGACGTCAAGCGCGACCACGGCGGCAAGCGCCGGGTGTTGGAGGACATCCAGCGCAATCCATTGTCGATGAAGCGATTGTTGGCCGGTTGCTACATCCTCGGCGGCAAGCTGGCGGCCATGACGCCGGGCGAGAAGACCATCGGCGTATTGCTGCCCACCTCCGCCGCCTGCCTCGTCACCCTGCTGGGGCTGCTGGCGCGTGGACGCACCCCGGCAATGCTGAACTTCTCCACCGGCGCGGTGAACATGGCCGCGGCCTGCAAGGCGGCGCGGGTGAAGACCATCGTCACGGCGCGCCGCTTCGTCGAACAGGGCGGGCTGGAAGAGACGCTGGAAGTGCTTTCCCGGCAGGCCCGCATCATCTATCTGGAGGATGTGCGCGAGAGCATCGGTACGGTGGACAAGCTCCGGGGGCTGGCGCTGACCGCGCTCAACCGCACGGGTCTGAAGCTGGCCGGTGCCGACATGGATCCCAACGATGCCGCGGTCATCCTCTTCACCTCCGGCTCCGAAGGGGTTCCGAAGGGCGTGGTGCTGAGCCACGCCAACGTGCTGGCCAATGCCTATCAGGTGCTGTCCATCATCGACCTCAACGCCGCCGATATGGTGTTCAACGCGCTGCCCATGTTCCACGCGCTGGGGCTGTCGGCGGGCGTTTTCCTGCCGCTGGTGGCCGGTGCCCGGCTGTTCCTCTATCCCTCGCCGTTGCACTATAAGGTCATCCCCGAGCTGGTCTACGATACCGACGCCACCGTCTTTTTCGGTACCGACACGTTCCTCAACGGCTATGCCCGCAACGCCCATCCCTATGATTTCTACAACGTGCGCTACGTGGTGGCCGGCGCGGAGCGGGTGAAGGAGAGCACGCGCCAGGAATGGATGGAGAAGTTCGGTCTGCGCATCTACGAGGGTTATGGCGCCACCGAGACCGCGCCGGTGCTCAGCGTCAACACCCCCATGCACTTCCGCTCCGGCACCGTCGGCCGCCTGCTGCCAGACATCGAATGGCGCATCGACCCGGTGGAGGGCATCGCCGAGGGTGGCCGGCTGGTGGTGAAGGGGCCGAACGTGATGAAGGGATATCTGCGCGCCGACACCCCGGGCGTCATCGAGGCCCCGGCCGATGGCTGGTACGACACCGGCGACATCGTCGAGATCGACGAGGACGGCTTCGTCATCATCAAGGGCCGGGCGAAACGCTTCGCCAAGATCGGAGGCGAGATGGTGTCGCTCACCGCGGTGGAAAACGCCATCGCCCGCGCCTGGCCGGATGCGGCCCATGCCGTGGTTTCCGTGCCCGACAGAAAGAAGGGCGAGCAGCTGGTGCTCATCACCACCGAAGAGGGCCTGGACCGGCGCAAGCTGGCAAAGGCGCTGAAGGAGCAGGGCGCGCCGGAACTGTGGCTGCCGCGCAATGTCATGCACGTGGACGAGCTGCCCGTGCTGGGCTCCGGCAAGACCGACTACGTGACCCTGCAACAGATGGCGCGGGAAATGATGGCCGTGTGAGCGCTCCTTTCGTCCACCCATGCACCCATGCACGTACGCAGCGTCGCCTTGCCCGCGCTCCCGGCCTCGCCGCCGCTTGACAAGCGTGCGTCTTTGGCGGCATATCGGGCGCCATGAATGGCGAACGGGGCGGGCCGCCTGTTGGAGGCCCGCCCTCTCCCGTTGCCCAAGGCCAGAAGAACAACCATGAAAGCCCGCCCCACGCGCACCCGCGCGAAACGCTCAGGCGGCGCCGCACGGCACGGGAACAGACAGAAAAAGGAGAATGAAATATGTATGCCATCGTCAAGACCGGCGGCAAGCAGTATCGTGTCGCCCCCGATGACGTGCTGCGCGTGGAGAAGATCGACGGCGCGCCCGGCGACGTGGTGACGCTGGACCAGGTGCTCATGGTCGCCACCGACCAGGGACTGGAAGTGGGCACGCCGCTGGTCGAGGGCGCCGCCGTGTCCTGCGAGCTGGTGGAGCAGACGCGCGGCAGGAAGATCATCATTTTCAAGAAGAAGCGCCGCAAGCATTTCCGCCGCAAGCGTGGCCACCGCCAGCACTATACCGTGCTGAAGGTCCTCGAGATTCTTACCGGTGGCGCGAAGCCTTCCGTGAAGCCGGCCGCCAAGGCCAAGGCCGACACCAAGCCCGCGGAGAAGAAGGCCGAAAGGCCGGCGTCGGATGACAAGGCCACCGCGAAGTCCAATGAGGCCGATGATCTCTCGCTGCTCTCCGGCGTCGGCCCGGTGCTGGAAAAGAAGTTGCGCGAGGCGGGCATCACCACGTTCCGCCAGATCGCCGAGTTGACGCCCGAGCAGGCGAAGGAGCTGGACGAGAAACTCGGCCTGCGCGGTCGCATCGAGCGCGAGGAATGGATCGAGCAGGCGAAGGAGCTGATGGCCGGCAAGGCCCCGCGCGCCAAGGTGGATCAGAAGAAGGCGGCGCAGAAGGACAAGAAGTGATCCCTTTCCGTCGGATGGGCTTGCACGCGCGGCGCGTCGTGCCTATTCAACGGACAAGGGTAGCGAAAGATTTTGAAGGAGAAGACCGATGGCACACAAGAAGGCTGGTGGCTCTTCGCGCAACGGCCGCGATTCCGAAAGCAAGCGCCTTGGCGTGAAGAAGTTCGGTGGCGAGCGGGTGATCCCCGGCAACATCATCATCCGCCAGCGCGGCACCCGCTGGCACCCCGGCAACAATGTCGGCATGGGCAAGGACCACACCATCTTCGCCCTGGTGGAAGGCACCGTGAAGTTCCACAAGGGCCGCGGTGGCCGCAGCTTCGTTTCCGTCGACCCGGCGGAATAGACCACGCCGACAGCTTCAGACGAGAATGACGAGGGCGCCGATGGTCAAGGGATCGTCGGCGCCCTTTTCCCATGTTGGCGAGAAGCGATTGTTGTCCGGCGGAGCCGTTTCCGCGCATCCGGCATGTCCACGCTCGCCTTCGAGCATGATGGATAGCGTGGCCCCGCCGGGGGAATGGCGGATCTCGTGACGGGAACGATGGCGCCATGGGCACCTTCCGCCCGGCGTCAGCCCTTCGCCGCGTCCGCTCCCTTCCGCGCCAGCAGCATGTAGTTCACGTCCATGTCCTCGGGCGCCTTCAACCATTTTCCGGTGAAGGGGTTGTAGGCCACGCCGGTGCGGTCGATCACCTCCATGCCGGCCCGGCCAAGCCATTCCTCGAGCTCCTCGGGCCTGATGAACTTCTCCCACTGGTGGGTGCCGCGCGGCAGCCAGCCGAGCACATATTCGGCGCCGACGATGGCCATGAGGAACGACTTTAGCGTGCGGTTGAGCGTGGCGCAGAACATCAGCCCCTCCTCGCGCACCATGCCGGCGCAGGTCTGCACGAAGCTGGCCGGATCGTTGACGTGTTCCAGCACCTCCATGTTCAGCACCACGTCGAAGGTTTCGCCCGCGGCCGCCAGCGCCTCGGCGGTGCCCACGCGGTAGTCCACCTCAACGCCCTGCTCGCGCGCGTGCACCAACGCCGTCTTGATGTTCTTCTCGGAGGGGTCGATGCCGGTCACCCGCGCCCCCATCCTCGCCAGCGGCTCGCTCAGCAACCCGCCGCCACAGCCGATGTCCAGCAGGCGCACGCCCTCGAGCGGCCGTTCCGCCCGTGGGTCGAGGCCGAAGGCCGCGCACACGTGGTCGCGGATGTAATCCAGCCGCACCGGGTTGAAGGCGTGCAACACGGCGAACTTGCCGTCCTCCTTCCACCATTCCTCGGCGATGGCCGAAAAGCGCGCCACTTCCGTGTCGTTCACCGAGGGCGCCTGGGGTGCGTGCGTGCTCATGTCGAAACCCCGCTTGTCGTTGCCAGTGCATTGATTGTCGGCTTCAGGGCCAGAAAACTCCCGGCGCGCCAAAAAGGCAAGAGGGGCGTGGCCATCCTTCGCGTCGGGCATGGAGATGGGCGGCGTTTAGCCATTTGTTAACCACGCCGGGCGTTCAATGGACTTTAACGAATCGCGCCCGCCGGCCAGGGCGCGTGTGCGCCAGGCCTGAAACGTCCCTGATCCCGCATGGTCACGACATTGCGACATGGCAGTTCTTCCATGACCGCTCCGCGCTGGACCGCCCTGCTGCGGCAGGCGGGCGGCCGGGCGCTGGCGGGCATTCCCCGCCCCCTGCGCAAGTTGTCCCGGCCCACCCGTGTTCGCGAGCCTCTCCTGGCCATGCCGTGGCCAGCCCGCGAGGTGCGGGCGCGCGGCGAGGAGTTCTATCATGGCCTGTGGCGTTTGGCGGGACGCGAGGTCCATGCCGAGGGGCGGGTGGTCTTCGACCTGGTGGAGGCGCCCGAAAGTTGGCAACGAGCGTTGCATGGGTTTGACTGGATCTTCATCCTGCTGGCTGCGGAGCGTAAGCTGTGGACCATGATGGCGCGCACGCTGGTGGCGGATTGGTTCGATCGCGCCCGCGCCGGCAGCCTGCCGAAGGCGGCCCTGCACCCGGCCACCGCCGCCCGCCGGATGGTGAATCTCGCCGCCGCCGCGCCCACCTTGCTGGCGACGGGCGAGACGGCCTTCGCCCGCCGTTTCATGGGTGGGCTCAACATGCTCGCCCGCCAGCTGCTGCGCGAATCCACCGCCGGGCTGAGCGCGGCCGATCGGCTGGAGGTGCTCATGGCCCGCCTGTGGGCCGCCCTCGCTCTTCACTGGCCGCAGCGCCAAAGCCTGTTGCAGCAGCTGGTGGAAGACCTGCCGCGCCAGTTCCTGGCCGATGGCGGGCACGTGTCGCGTTCGCCGGAGCTGCTGCTGGATATCCTTGCCACCCTGTTGCCGCTGCGCACGGCCCTGGACGCGGCCGGAATGGAAATTCCCGCCGCGCTCGCCCACGCGTTGGAAAAGGCCCTGCCCATGTTGCGCATGTTCCGCCACGCCGACAATGGCCTGGTCCTGTTCCAGGGCGGCCGTGGCCGACGGGCCAAGCTGCTCGAGCAGGTGCTGGCGCAAGACGCCGTGGCCGGCGCCCCGCTCGACCACGCGCCGCAGTCCGGCTATGCGCGGCTGGCGCGGGGCGCCTCGGTGCTCGTCGCCGATGTCGGCGCGCCGCCCGCGCCCCAGCATTTTTCCCGTGGCGCCCTGTCGGCCCTGGCGTTCGAATTCTCCAGCGGCGGCGCGCGCATCTTCACCAGTTGTGGCGCCCCCGTTGCACCACACCGGGAACTGGACACGGCGGCGCGCACGACCGCCGCGCATTGCGCGCCAGTGCTCAACGACGAGGACGCCGGCGTGCTGATGGACACCATGGTCAGCCGTCTGCTGGCCGAGGCGCCGCTGGCCGCCGGCCCGGCGGTTTCATCGCGGGTGGGCGAGACGGCCGAGGGCGTGTTCCTGCACGCCGCGCACGAGGCATGGCGCGGGCGTCATGGCCTCGTCGTCGCACGGCGCCTGTTCCTTTCCGCCGATGGCCACGACCTGCGCGGCGAGGACATCTTCGAGCCCGCTGAAGACGCCCGGACGGCAGGGGACGGCGTGCCCTTCACCATCCGCTTCCACCTGCATCCGGCGGCCAGGCCCAGCCTTTCGCGCGATGGCCGCTCGGTGCTCATCGTCCTGCCGGACCGAAGCGCCTGGACCTTCGGCGCCGCCGGCACCCGCCTGGCGCTGGAGGAAAGCCTGTTCATGAGTGGCGAACCCGGCGTTCGCCGCACCATGCAGATCGTGCTGCGCGGCACCTGTCCGGTGGAAGGGCGTCGCGTGCGCTGGCGCCTGCGCCGCACCGACACGCGGCGCGGCAAGCCCCGCGCCCGCGGCGGCAAGCGTGCCGGGACCGGCACCAATCCCACCTTGCCCCTTCAGGCACCTTCCGGTGGACGGTAAGACCTCTTTGTGTCCACCGGTGCACGGCTGATACCAATCAGCGCAAAGACTGACCGGCAAAACCGCCCCGCGCCCCCGCCCAAGCCTCAAATTGTGAAAGGGGCTGTCCCAGATAACGGGTTTGCTGTTTCACAACTCATTGAATGTCAAGCACGGCCCTGCGGGCCGCCGCGAAGCGGTTTCATGCTTGACATTCAATGAGTTGTGAAAAGAATGACAAAGAAGCGCCAATGGCGAAAAATCGCCATTGGCGCTTCTCTTAACCCCTCAAAAATCTTGCTATTCAGATATCAGAAACGGCACTAAATGATTTATCCAGGACAGCCCCTTTCACAATTTGGGGGCCCAAGTGGGGGCGCGGGGCTTCTGCGTGGTTCTTTATGCATTCTGGTATGATATCCTTGTCGCCGGAAATCATGGTTCCTGATCGATGAAAGAACGGGCCTGGCCCGCGAGAGGAGGCGACATGACGCGAAAGGTGGCCCTGGTAACCGGCGCGGCGAAGCGGGTGGGACGCACCATCGCACTGACGCTGGCCGAGGATGGCTTCGACGTGGCGGTGCATTACGCCACCTCACGCGCCGACGCCGAGGAAGTGGCCGAACGCATCCGTGCCGTGGGCCGCCGCGTCGCCCTGGTGGAGGCGGACCTGGCCGAGGCGGGAGCACCGGCGCGCATCGTCGAGGAAACGGCCGCCGCCCTGGGCCCGCCGCTGGTGCTGGTCAATAACGCCTCGCGCTTCGAGCGCGATGATGTCAACACCATGACGGTGGAGCAGTGGGACGCGCACCTCAACGTGAACCTGCGCGCGCCGGTGTTTCTCGCCCAGGCCTTCGCGCGGCTGAAGCCGCAAGGGGTGGAGGGCAACATCGTCAACATCATCGACCAGCGGGTGCTGAAGCTCAATCCGCTGTTCTTTTCCTACACCATCAGCAAGGCCGCGCTGTTCACCGCCACGCGCACCCTGGCCCAGGCCCTGGCGCCGCGCGCCATCCGCGTCAATGCCATCGGCCCCGGCCCGACGCTGCCCAGCAAGCGCATGACGGAAGAGGATTTCGTCAGGCAGTGTTCACTGACGCTTCTGGGCTGCGGCACCTCGCCGGAGGAAATCGCCGACGCGGTGCGCTACATCCTGCGCGCCCACGCCCTCACCGGCCAGATGATCGTGCTCGACGGCGGCCAGCACCTGTTGTGGCAGACGCCGGACATCACCGAGGTGCCGGAGTGAAGCCGGCCAGCCCGGAAGGCCGTCAATCCACGCTGCCGGTGGCCCGCGCCGCCCTTGCCATCAGCGCCCGCAGACGTGCTCGCGCGTTGGCCGTGACGCCCGTCTTGCGGGGAACGCGCGCCACCTTCGCCGGCGCCCGCGCCGCCGTCCGCGCGATGGCGTCGGCCAGCAGGCCGACGGAAAGCGCATAGGTTCGGGCGTTGTTGTAGGCCAGCAGGCTGCGGAAATTGCGCGTGACCAGGTAATATTGCCCATCGCCATCCAGCTTCACCAGCCAGGCCCGCGCCTTGCGCGCGTAGAAGGCCTTGCCCAACGGCCGCACGCCCAGTCTCTCCCAGGCGCGGATGTCGCGGGCGTGGCGGCGGCCGGTCAGGTGCCGTGCCGACGCTGGCACGCGCACTTTCCAGCCCCAGGGCAGGCCGCGCCGCCAGCCGCGCTTTTGCAGGTAGTTGGCGGTGGAGCCCAGGGCGTCGGCCACCGAGTTCCAGATGTCGCGGCGGGCATCGCCCGTGATGTCCACCGCGTAACCGAGGTAGGTGGTGGGGATGAACTGCGTGTGGCCCATGGCGCCGGCCCACGAACCGCGCATCTGCGCCGGGGCGATGTCGCCTTTCTGGAGGATCTTCAGGGCGGCGACGAGCTGTTGGCGGGCATAGCGCCGCTGACGCCGCTTGCCGGCGGCGGCCATGGTGGCCAGCGCCCGCACGACATAGTGCCGGCCCATATGTTCGCCGTAATTGCTCTCCACGCCCCAGATGGCCAGCAGGATGTGCTTGTCCACCCCGAACTTGCGTTGCAGGCCACGCAGCAGCCGGGCGTGCTTGCGCAGCTTTTCCACGCCGGCGGCAATGCGCTTTTCCGACAGCCGGCGACGCAGGTATTGCGCCGGCGGCGTGCGAAACTCCGGTTGCCAGGCCTGGCGTTCCAGCACCTTCATGTCCGGCGCCATGGCCCCCTTCACGGCGAAGGCGCGCCGGACATGAA
>JALVRJ010000090.1 GCA_027031305.1 Hyphomicrobiales bacterium
CGTTCCAGCGCCTCCTCGAACCCCGCCAGCAACATCGGAGCGTATTCCTCCGCCAGCGCCGCGAAATCCACTTGCGCCGGCTCCACCACGCCACGAATGGCCAGCAACGCCGACGGCTCCACGCCCGCCGAGTCCGCTCCCAGCCGCCGCGACAGGCGCCGCGCCTCCGTCACCAGCCGCTCCAACAGTACCTGGTTGACGCCCAGGGCCTGCGTCCCGGCCTCCGTCCGCACTTGCAGAAAAACCTGCACACTGCCACGTTTCAGCCGTGCCGAGACGCGTTTGCGCGCTTCCGGCTCCAGCAACTCGAACCCGCCCGGCAGGCGCATCCGCACGTCCAGTCCGCGCGCGTTGACGCTCTTCACCTCCCACAGCCAGGAAAAGGCCTCCACTTCGCCACTGGCGCGGGCGAAACCGGTCATGCTGGAAAGGGCCATGCGAAGCTCCCCGAAACGCGAGCGACCACCGCCGGAAAGCGGCGTTTCTTCATGCCTGTGTATCCCGCGTCTTGGAGGCGGGCAAGAAAAGAGCGCCACGCCGCGCCCGCCTGTGGAAGAATCAGCGCGCCTTGCCTCGCCCGTCGCCGTCCACCCGCTCCCTTGAGGCCTTCTTTCCCTCGCCCTTCGCCTGCTCCCGCTGGCGCCGCAGCTTGCGGAAGCGCGCCACGTTGCGGTTATGCTCCTTCAGGGTGGCGGCGAACACGTGCCCGCCCTTGCCATCGGCGACGAAATACAGGTCATCCGTGTGCGCCGGGTTCAGCACCGCCTCGATGGATTCCCGCCCCGGGTTGGCGATGGGCGTCGGTGGCAGGCCGCGCCGTGTATAGGTGTTCCACGGCGTATCCTTCTTCAGGTCGGCCTTCGTCAGCCTGCGCCCCAGCCGAGCGCCCTTCGCCACGCCATAGATGACCGTCGGATCGGCTTGCAGGCGCATGTTCTTCTTCAGACGATTGATGAACACCGCCGCCACCCGTGGCCGCTCTTGCGCAATGGCCGTTTCCTTCTCCACGATGGAAGCCAGCACCACCGCCTCGCGCGGCGTCCTGAACGGCAGGCCCTTCGCCCGCTTCGGCCACAGCGCTTCCAGAAGACGCTTCTGCGCCTCCATCATCCGCCGCACGATCTCGTCGCGCGTTTCGCCGCGCGTGAACAGGTAGGTATCCGGCAACAGCGTGCCCTCTCCCGGATGCAGCGTCAGCTCTCCCGCCAGCGCCGGATGCTCCCGCACCCGTTCCAGCACTTGCGCCGTGCTCAGGCCCTCCGGGATGGTCAGCCGGTGCACCACGCCCTTTCCCTGACGCAACACCTCCAGCACCTCTAGCAGGCTCATGCCCGGCTGAAAGGCATATTCTCCGGCCTTCAGGGGCCGCCGCTCTCCCATGAACCGCTGCCAGGCGATGACCGCCAGCATCAGGTGTCGCGAGGGTATGACGCCCTCGTCCTCCAGCCCGGCGGCGATGTCTTCCGTCGTCGCCCCGCGCTCCACGACCACCAGTACGCGCTCGTCCAGTGGCCCCGGGCGTTCCGCCAGCCACAGCATTGCGAACAGGCCGACGCCAGCCACCACCAGCAGGCCCATCAGCAGCAGCAACCGCGAAAACCACATGCGCATTTTCAAGGCACTCCAGGCATCCCGGAATCATCGCGTGATTTCCACCCCGGCGACCGGGGAACGGACGGAATCATGCATGTCATCAGGTCCGAAATGAGGCTGGAAGGCTGGAAGGCAAAGGAAATCTTGCAAGGAATCAGGCCACGCGCCGGAACACCAGCGCCGCGTTGGTGCCGCCGAAACCGAAGGAGTTGGACAGCGCGACATTGATCTCGCGCTCTTTCGGTTCGTTGGCACAGAGGTCGATCTGGGTCTCCACCGACGGATTTTCCAGATTGAGCGTTGGCGGCGCCACCTGATCACGAATGGCCAGCACGGAGAAAATGGCCTCCACCGCGCCCGCCGCGCCCAGCAGGTGGCCGATGGCCGACTTGGTGGAGGACATGGCGACATCG
>JALVRJ010000091.1 GCA_027031305.1 Hyphomicrobiales bacterium
CCCGCGCCCCCGCCCCCCCCCCTTGTTTCTCATGATTTGGGGGGTGGGTGGGGGCGCGGAGCTTCTGCGTGGTCCTTTGTGCATCTTGGTATGACGAGGAAAGAGCCGGCATCGACGCGCAAGGCAGCCCTCATTCGCCCAGCTGTGTGGCGATGGTTTTGGCGGTGGTGTGGCGCGGGTCGGTGGGCGGGTATGCGTGCTTCAGGGTCAGCGGTGCTTCCGCCAACACCCTTGCGATGCGTTCGCCGGCGTCGCCGTGGCCATAGATGTCCGCCGAGGGGTAAGGGCCGTGCGCCATCTGGCGCTCGGTGGCTTCCTTGATGGCCCGCCAGTCGTGTGGCACGTCGACGACGTTCGGCCCGCGCTCGCGCGAAACCTGGCGATTGCCGATGTTGACCGCCGGCACGCCGAGGAAGGAGCATTCGCGAATGGCCACGGACGAATTGCCGATGATGGCGCGCGAATTGATGAGCACGCGGTAGAAGTCCTCCGGCGGCATGTTGCGGAAGAAATGCACCTTCGGCACCTTGCCCCGCTCGCGCCAGACGCGAATGGCCTTGGAGGTGGCATCCGCGCCGGCGTCCACGTTGGGCCAGAACCACAGGGCGTTCACCTTGAGCTCGGAAACCGCGCGCAAGGTCTGCTCGGCCTGGTCATAGGCCTGCTCGTATTCCGTCGTCACCGGGTGTTGCATGACAACGATATAGGGCTCGTTGTGGATGTCGAACTCGGCCCCCACGCCACCGAAGAGCTGGAAGAAATTCTCCGGCAGCGCGGGGCTTTCATGCTTCACCTTCGCGGCGATGTCGATGGAGGGGCAGCCCGTGAGATGCACCGTTTCCGGCGGTTCGCCCATGGAAATGACGAAATCGCGCGCGCCCTTCGACGCCACCAGGTGCAGGTCGGCCATCTTGGTCACCGCGTGGCGCACGCGGTCGTCGATGTTGCCGGTCACCTCGCCGCCCTGGATGTGCGCCAGTGGAAGGTTCATGTAGGTGGCGGCGATGGCCGTGGCGATGGTCTCGTAGCGATCGGCGATGGTAACCACCACGTCGGGCTTCAGGTTGTCCAGCGCGGTGGCGGTCTCGGCCAGCCCGATGGCGGTGGACTTGGCCTGGGTCACCAGGTTCTCGCCCTCGAGGATGGAATGAATGCGCCAGTTGATGGTGAAGCCATCGTCCTCCATCACCCGCACCACCTCGCCATACCGGTGCAACAGGGTGGAGGCCACGGCGATGATCTGCAATTCCACGTCCTCGCGCGCCCGCAAGGCCTGCAGGGCCGTGCGCACACGCGCGTAGGACGGCCGCGCCGTGACCACCACGCACACCTTGCGTTTCTTGCGATTGTTGTCCGTGGCCTCGCTCATGCGATGTCTTCCTCCGTCAATGGCGTCAGCGCCTTCACGTCTCGCGCCAGCTTCCGCCCCAGCACGCGGAAATATTCCGCGGCCGGAATGCCCGTGCCGGGCTTGCGCGTGGTCAGCACCTCTTCTGTGATGACCTCGCCCGCCTTCATGTCGCGCGTCAGCACCAGGCTCTTCATGAAGGTCTTGCGCATTTGCGCCATCTCGTTCTTCAGCGCGGCCTTGTCCAGCGGGTTCGCGCGCATGGCCTCGACAAAGCGCACGCCGCGCACCAGCTCGGCCATTTCCTCAACCGTCAGCGAGGCCACCACGTCCGGCCCGAAGGCGCGGCGAGAAAGCGTCAGATGCACCTCGATGACCTTCGCCTCCTCCCAGGCGGCGATCAGGCCGGGGAAGATGGTGGCGGAATGATCGGACAGGCCCGCCGCCACGCCGAAGCGTTCGGCCAGCGCGCGCATGACGTTGAGGCCCACCCTTTCCGGTGGCGTCGGATAGTTGGAGGTGCATTGCAACAGGCACACCGGCGGGTTGCCGTGCTCGCGAATCACCTCCAGCGCCCGGGCGATTTCGTTGAAGTCGCTCATGCCCGAGGACAGCAGCACGGCGAGGCCGGCCCGGCCCCTCCCGGCCCGCACGGGCG
>JALVRJ010000092.1 GCA_027031305.1 Hyphomicrobiales bacterium
TGCCGGCGGATGCCTTCTTGTCCTGCCGCATCAACTCCAGCAGCCCCTCCGGCGCGGGAAGGCGGTTGTGAATGGCGCGCACGTCCACCGGCAGGCCGACGGCGGAGAGATGCTCTTCCACGCGCCGGGCCCGGCCCGGCGGGCACAGGCCCAGCTTCTCGGAGAAACGGAAGGCCTGGGCCATGCCGATGGCCACGCCCTCGCCGTGCAGCAGGGTGCCGTCATAGCCCAATGCCGCCTCCAGCGCGTGGCCGAAGGTATGGCCGAGGTTGAGCAACGCGCGCTTGTCCTTCTCGCGCGCGTCCTGCGTGACGATGGCGGCCTTGGCCTCGCAGGAGGTGGCCACCGCGCGCATGATGGCGTCCGCCTTCAGCGCCAGCACGTCCCCCCCCCGCGCCTCCAGCCAGGCGAAGAAATCAGCATCGCCGAGGAGGCCGTATTTCACCACCTCGGCGTAGCCGGCCAGCAGCTCGCGCCGGGGCAGGGTGGCCAGCACGTCGCTGTCGGCGATGACGACGGAGGGCTGGTGGAAGGCACCGACGAGATTCTTGCCGTGGGGCGAGTTGATGCCCGTCTTGCCGCCAACGGAGCTGTCCACCTGCGCCAGCAGCGTGGTGGGGATCTGGACGAAGGGCATTCCACGGCGGGCGACGGCGGCGGCGAAGCCGGCGAGATCGCCGACGACGCCGCCGCCGAAGGCCACGACGTGATCGTTGCGCTCCAGTTGCCTGTCCAGGATTTCCTCCACCAGCCCCTGCAAGTGATGCCAGCTCTTGGTGGCCTCGCCGGCCGGCAGGACCGACACCGAATGCTCCACGCCCGCCGCGTCGAGGCTGGCGCAAAGCGTGTCCAGGTGATGGCCGGCGACGTTCTCGTCCGTCACCACCAGCGTTTTCGGCCTCGCCAGTAGCGGACGGAGGATCTCGCCGGCGCGGCGCAACAGGCCGGGGCCGATGTGGATGTCATAGGGTGGCCAGCCGGGGGCTTCCACCCGCACGGTGCGCGTCATTTCCACGATGCCGTTCATCGCGCCCTGCCTTTCATCGTTCAAGTGGTCCTCCAGGCCCATAGTCGCCGAAAGAAACGCCAACGATCCCTCTTCGTCATCGGCCTTTCCCTGCCATTTCCTTCACGCCCCCTTGCGTGTCAACGGGTTGCGAAGGCCACGCCACGCGGGGGCTATTCCCGTTTCTCCAGCCAGTCGGCCAGGGCGTGGATGATGCGCGCCACCACCACGTTGTGAGGCTTGTTGCAGCTTTCCACCGTGATGTCCGCCAGTTCGTAAACGGGGTAGCGTTGTTCGATGAGCCTTTCCATTACCGCGCGCGGATCGTCGTTCTTCAGCAGGGGGCGACCGGGGCGGCGCGATACGCGTTCCATGAGCACGTCGAGATCGGCCTTCAACCACACGGAGACGCCCCGCTCGCGCACCCGCTGGCGCGTGGCGGCGCGCATCCAGGCACCGCCGCCGGTGGCCAGCACCTGTGGCCCTCCCTCCAGCAGCCGGGCGATGACGCGCTCTTCTCCGGCGCGGAAGAAGTCCCCGCCATCCTCGGCGAAAATCTCCTCGATAGTCTTGCCGGCGGCGCGTTCGATTTCATGGTCGGCGTCGACGAAGGGCAGGTCCAGCCGCCTGGCGAGCCTGCGCCCCACGGTGGTCTTGCCGGCCCCCATCAGGCCGACGAGGACGATGGAGCGCTCGCCCAGCCGTTCGTTGATCGTGCGGATTTTATCCCGTAAGCTGTTTTCCGACATCGGCGCGATTCCGCATTGGTTGGCCGTCAGGGTGCGTTCCCGGCATGGAATGCTGCGCGCAAGGCATTGAATCTGCACGACAATCATTGCATGTGGGTAGCACGGCGGCAATCTGCGCTATGCATAGCGCGTCACGGGCCGGGGGTCAAAGAGGCGCCGGTGGCCCAGGTGATGGGTACGTTCGGGGGGCGAAAACATCATGATGCCGGATTCCATCCGCTTTTTGTTAATCATTGCAGGCATAATCGGAAGCATCTATGCGGCCGCCTTCTTGCTGGCGAGCCTGGCGCCGCAACCGCGGGACGTAACCAAAGAGCTTTCCGATGCCCCCTTGCGCAAGCAGTCATGAGCGCAGCCTGGCGCTGATCGAACGCTTTCTGGAAATGATGGCGGCGGAGCGCAACGCCGCGTCCAACACACTGGCGGCCTACGAGCGCGACCTGGGCGACTACGCGGCACATCTGGCCGCGCGGGGGCGCCATGTGGCGCAGGCCACGGAAGAGGACGTGCGCGCCTTCGCCGCCGCCCTGTCGGCGCAGGGGCTGGCGCGCAGCACGCAGGCGAGGCGCCTTTCCGCCGTGCGCCAGGTGCACAACTTCCTCTATGGCGAGGGCCTCGCGGCGGCCAACCCGGCACAGCATCTGCAAGCGCCGAGAAAGGCGCGCGCCTTGCCGAAGGTGCTTTCCGAGGAAGAGGTGCGCCGCCTGTTCGAGCAGTTGCAGGCCGACATCGCCGCCGCGCGCACGGAAAAGGCCCGCTGCCGCGCGCTGCGCCTGAAGGCCATGCTGGAGCTTCTGTATGCCACCGGCTTGCGCGTTTCCGAGCTGATTGCCTTGCACGAGAACGACGTGGACGAGCGCGCGCAAATGGTACGCGTGCTGGGAAAAGGCAACAAGGAGCGCATGGTGCCCCTGACGGCGCAGGCGCTGGCGGCGCTGAAGGATTATCGCGAGGAATGCGCCACAATGCCGGGCAAGGCAGGTGGCAAGGGACGGTTGCGGGCGGCGCCGTGGCTGTTTCCATCGTCCAGCGCCGACAGTGGCCACATGACGCGCCAGCGATTCGCGCAGGAACTGAAACGCCTGGCCGCGCACGCCGGGCTTTCGGCCGCGCGCGTTTCGCCGCACGTGCTGCGCCACGCCTTCGCCACGCACTTGCTGGATCACGGGGCGGACTTGCGGGCGGTGCAGCTGATGCTGGGCCATGCCGACATCGCCACGACGCAGATCTATACCCACGTGAACATGCGGCGGCTGCGCGAGGCCGTGCAGGCGCATCATCCGCTGGCGAAGGCGGCGAAAGGGACCTGAGGCGTGTCCTCGACGTTCCGCCGCGCGCTTGACATGCGGCCGTGATACGCCCATCAACGCAGGCGAAATCTGGTGCGCGCCAAACCGTGCGTTCCGGGGGCATTTCTGTATCTCGCGAACCGACCCTGGCCATGAAAACCTATCTGGAATTCGAAACCAAGATCGCCGAGCTGGAAGGCAAGATCGCCGAGTTGCGCTCGCTTTCCGACGAGGAGGTGGAAGAAGGCGGCATCAACATCGACGAGGAAGTCGCCCAGCTGGAGAAGAAGGTGGCCAAGGCGCTCGCCGATCTCTATCGCAAGCTGGATCCGTGGCAGAAGACGCAGGTGGCGCGCCACCCGGAACGCCCGCACACGCTGGATTATGTCAGGGCGTTGGTCGAGGGCTTCACGCCGCTGGCGGGAGATCGCTGCTTCGGCGAGGACCATGCCATCATCGGCGGGCCGGGATGGTTTCGCGGCCGGCCGGTCATGGTCATCGGGCAGGAGAAGGGAAGCGATACCGAAAGCCGCGTGAAACACAACTTCGGCATGGCCCGGCCCGAGGGCTATCGCAAGGCGGTGCGGCTGATGGACCTGGCCGAGCGCTTCTCCATGCCGGTGATCACCTTCATCGACACCGCCGGAGCCTATCCCGGCATTGGCGCGGAGGAGCGCGGCCAGGCGGAGGCCATCGCGCGGTCCACCGAGCGCTGCCTGCAACTGAAGACGCCGCTGATCGCCACCATCATCGGCGAGGGCGGCTCCGGCGGCGCCGTGGCGCTGGCCACGGCCAACCGCGTTCTGATGCTGGAGCACGCCATCTATTCCGTCATCTCGCCGGAGGGCGCGGCCTCCATCCTGTGGCGCGACCCGACCAAGGCGGAAACGGCGGCGAAGGCGCTCAAGCTGGTGGCCACCGACCTGAAGGCGCTGGGCGTTATCGACGAGATCATCGAGGAGCCGCTGGGCGGAGCGCACCGGGCGCCGGAGGAGATGATGGCGCGCGTCGGCGAGGCGATCGCCGCCGCGCTGGAGGAATTCGAGGGCATGGACGGCGAGGCCATTCGCCGCCAGCGGCGCGACAAGTTCCTTTCCATTGGCCGCGCCCTCGGCTGAGGCGGGCGGCGCGGCGTGACCGTTGGGCGGGCCATGCCACGGCGTGGATGGCCCCCTTGACGCCGGCGGCTTTCCGTCCTTCCTGTCTTGGCGAACGCCAATGCCAGTGCAATAGCCGGAGGAAATCCATGAGCGAACTGGGTCCCGTGGGGCAGGAAATGCGTCAACGGTTGCAGGAGGCGCTGAAGCCGGCGCATCTGGAAATCATCGACGATTCGCATCGCCACGCCAGGCACAAGCACGCCGGCGCCCATGGCAAGGCCGGCCGGGAACGGGGAGAAACCCATTTTCGCGTCGTCGTCGTTTCCGAGGCCTTCGCCGGCAAGCCGCTGGTGCAGCGCCACCGCATGGTCAACGAGGCGCTAGGGGACCTGTTGCAAGAGCGCGTGCACGCGCTGGTCATCACCGCGCGCACGCCGGACGAGGCGGCGTGAACGGCGCGCAATCGGGTGATTTCTGATGCCGGAACGCGTCCGCGGCCATCCCGTCTTCGGCCTGTGCGGCTACAAGAACAGCGGCAAGACGACGCTGGTGTGCCGGCTGGTGGAGGAATTTTCCCGCCGGGGCCTGCGGGTGGCGACGGTGAAGTTCGCCCACTGCGACATCGAGATCGACCACGAAGGTCGCGACAGCTTCCGTCACCGCCAGGCCGGCGCGCGGCGGGTGGCGGTGGTCAGTCCTTATCGCTGGGCCGTGATCCATGAAATCGACCGCGCGGCGCGCGAGCGCCCGCCGGGGCTGGAAGAGGTGCTGGCCCACATCGGCCCCGCCGATTTGGTGCTGGTGGAAAGCAACAAGGCCGGTGATTATCCGAAAATGGAGGTGCGCGACATCCACCACCCGCGCCCGCCCCTGGCCGATGCGGACGAGCGCATTCTGGCCATCGTCGCCAGCGGGCCGTTGACACATCCCCGCGTGCCGGTGTTCCATCGGGACGACGTCGTCGCCATCGCCGATTTCATCGCCGGGACGCTGAGGCTTTCATCGCGCAACGAGTAAGGAGCCGGAAGGGTCATGAGCACGCCGCGCCGCCTGGCCAACGACTGTTTCGCCTGCCTGCACGAGCTGATGTCGCACGAGAAGGCGATGCGCCTGCTGAAGGAGCGCGTCGCGCCGGTGGTGGACAGCGAGGAAGTGCCGCTAGCCGAGGCGCTGGGACGGGTGCTGGCCGAGGACGTGATCGCGCCGCGCGATATTCCGGCCTTCGCCAACGCGGCCATGGACGGTTTCGCCGTGCGCCACGCCGACTTGGACCCCGAGGCCGAAACCGACCTGCCGGTATCCATGAGCATTTTCGCCGGCGACGTGCCCCGGCCCCTGCCAGAGGGCACGGCGGCGCGCATCTTCACCGGCGCGCCCATGCCCGAGGGGGCGGACACCTGCGTCATGCAGGAAGACGTGGAACACGACGAGGCCGCTGGCGTGGCGCGCTTTCCCGCCGGCATCGCGCGCGGCATCAACGTGCGCCCGGCGGGCGAGGACCAGGCGGCGGGAAGGCCGGTGGCGCACGCCGGCGAGCGCCTGCGCCCGCCGGAGCTGGCGGCCATCGCCTCCACCGGCATGGCGCGGGTGAAGGTGTTCGGAAAGCTCAAGGTGGCGCTGATGTCCACCGGCAACGAGATCATCCGCCCCGGCGAACCGTTCGCGCCGGGGGCCATCTACGACGCCAACCATTTCTTTCTGCGCGGCACGCTGGCCACCCTTCCGGTGGAAGTGGTGGACTTCGGCGTGCTGGCCGATGAACGCACGGTGGTGGAAGAGGCCTTCCGGCGGGCGGCCGAGGAATGCGACGTCATCATCACCTCCGCCGGCATTTCCACCGGCGAGGCCGACTACATGGCCGAGACGGCGCGCAAGCTGGGCAGCCTGCACGCCTGGCGGCTGGCCATCAAGCCGGGCAAGCCCCTCGCCTTCGGCCAGATCGGCGACACGGTCTATCTGGGCCTGCCGGGCAACCCGGTGGCGGCTTTCGTGACCTTTCTCGTCTATGGCTGGCCGTTGCTGGCGGGGCTGGCGGGGCACGCCTGGCGCGAACCCGAGCGCCTCACCCTGCCGGCGGCCTTCGAGATGAAGCGCCGCAAGACCGGGCGACGCGAATTTCTGCGTGGCTGGCTGGAAACGGATGAAGGGGGGCAAACGGTGGTGCGGCGTTTCCCAAG
>JALVRJ010000093.1 GCA_027031305.1 Hyphomicrobiales bacterium
GCCCCCATCAGCGCCTGCGCCCGCAGGTTGCTGGCGTCGAAATCCGCCACCAGCACGCCATTGACGGGGTGTTCCGCCACCGGCCCATGGCAGGGCTGGCAGATGGGCTTGTTGCGGATCGGCCGCACCGTGCGCAGCACCGTGGCCTGCCCCATGCTGAACAGTCGCGTGTAGAGTTGCCGCGGTGGCCAGCCCTGCGGACAAGCCGACTTGTCACAATGCGGCAACTCGCCCGCGCCAATCTGGGTTTGCAACAATTGGCGATGAGAGGCGAAACGCACCACACCCTGCGGGTTGGCCACCATCACCCGCAACACCTCCGGCTGTCTGCCCATGCGCCGCAGGATATCGCGCAAGCCCGGCAAGTCGCGCTTGATCATGGCGTTTTCCAGAGCCGCCTGAAACAGCATGGAAAGCTGGCGGCTGGCGGCCTGCCGCTCGCTGGCCAGCTGGCTCTGGTACAGCCAGATGAACAGGGCCAGAAACACCGCGGAGGCCACGGCCAGAAGCCCCGCCAGCCACACCAGCAGGCGGGTGCTCAACCGGGTGCTCAGCCGCCGCGCCAGAAACATGATTCCACCCTGTCCGGAACCAACGAAACGGCCCAATGCGGGAAATGTTCAATCATACAAATATGCTGACAATTTGTCATGAAAATTTTACGAGGCATTCGTCGTGATCGCGATTCCTTTCGCCCTTTTCTTTTCTTCCACAGCGGGTTCCGGAGCGCCCAGCCTCGTCAGCGCCATGCGCAGGGCCAGCAGCCAGCAACGGGTGAACATGCCAAGCCCGGCATAAAACGGCGTATCGCAACGGCTGGCCGCGGCGCTGGCGAAGTCGTCGATCCAGCGCAGGATGTGCGCGTCCATGAAAGCCGCCACGTCGGCCAGGCTGGCGGCCGCATGTCCCTCTTCCACCGCGCCTGCCCTCGCCCGCAACAGGTGCGCGATGAAGGCCAGCTGCGGCGCGATGTGATCGTCCGCCATCTTGCGCCAGTCCGGCGCCGCCACGCCGAAACGCTTGTACCATTGGCGCACTTCCATCATCGGCTGCTGGCGCTCCAGGTGATCATCGTCCAGCGCCACCGACTCCGTCACCGGCACCCGCTGCCGATGGGTCAGGTAAGTGGCGGCGTAGTCGGCGGCCAGCAAATCCAGCAGACGCCGTTCGTCGTCTTCCTCCAGCGCCCGCCATCCCTCATCGATGACCATGCAAGCCTGGCGCGCCGCCTTATCCTCCGGCAACAGGGCGAACAGCCCCTCGAATGGTCCGGCCTTCAGCTCACGCAAGGTCTTGACATCCAGCTCGCGCCCGTGCAACCGCGCCAGCAACAGCGCGTCCTCCGCCAACGCCGCCCGCAACGCCGCTTCTTCCCGGCTCACCTCCGCCATGCCTGCTTCCTCGAGTATCTTCCCAGACTGTTCATTTTTACGCTTACCGAGCCGTTTTTCGCCCCCTCCCCCTGGCAGGGGGAGGATGAGGGGGGCGATCCTCGGGCTTGCCACCGACTCGTCACGCCGACCTCACTCGTTACGCCGGCTCACTCGTCATTCCGGCCTCAATTGTCATTCCGGCGAAAGCCGGAATCTCGTGCAACAAGCTCATGAGTTCGCGGCACGAGACCCCGGCTTGCGCCGGGGTGACGAGAAAACGCAACTCACGACTTCACCTTCCCCTGTTCGTGGGCGATGATATTCCCCCTTCCGTCATGCCCGGACTTGTTCCGGGCATCCAGAAAGCCTCAACTTCCCGCGCCTGCGGCCCTGGATTGCCGGGACAAGCCCGGCAATGACGAGGGGGGAAACAAATACAACTCACGGCTTCACCTTCCCCTGCTCGTGCGCGATGAAGCGGATCGACGGATTGGTCAGCTCCGGGTCGGCCATGTGTTTCACCTGGCGCACCAGATTCTTCTTGTCCGCTTCCGAATAGGCGGTGGTTTCATAGGCGCCCTTGTCGATCTGATCGATCGGCCCGATGTCCAGCACCCGCATCATGCAGGCCATGACGCAATAGGGCTTTCGCCCGGCCTCCAGCTCGTCGATGCACATGTTGCACTTGGCAACGATGTTCAGCTCCGGGATGAACTGCGGCGCGCCAAACGGACAGGCGGCCTCGCACTTGCGGCAACCGATGCACAGGGTGGAGTCGATGTCCACCACGCCATTGTCCTCGCGCTTCCAAATGGCCCCGGTGGGGCAACTGGGCAGGCACGCCGGCTCCGCGCAGTGGTTGCACGACATGTTCACCTTGTAGGCATAGACCTTCGGAAAGGTGCCGCCTTCGATGTATTGCACCCGGCGAAAGCGGGGCCCGGGCGGCAGGCCGTTCTTGTCCTTGCACGCCATCTCGCACGCGCGACAGCCAATGCAGTCCACGTTGTTGTGAACGAAGCCCAACTGCACTTTCGGCTTCACCGGCTCGTAAGTCTGCCGTACCTTGCGCTTCAGGGCCTCTTTCACCTGTTGCTTGTCCAGCTTCTTCGCCATGATGTTCAGGCCTCGTCAAATTGCCATCTGTTCCCGTCGTTTCCTCGATTTCTCCCATGCCCGGCCGTGGCATCAGTCATCGCGCCGATAGACATGGGAGCGCGCCGTGGCCAGCCGGTCCCAGCCGGGACGATGGTCCAGCGTCGTCTTGCGGATGTTCACCAGGATGGTGTTGTAGGCGAACGCACCGGCCGGTGACGGATTGTCCAGCGTCAGGAAGTCGGGGTTGCCGGCGCGGTCGACGCCCTTCTCGTCCAGGTCCATCCACGCGCCTTCGTGCAGCACCGCCACCCCGGGCATCAGCCGCTCGGTCACGTAGACCGGCACCACCACACGCCCACGATCGTTGTAGACTTCCACGATGTCGCCGGTGCGAATGCCCAGGCGCTTCGCGTCCGAGGCGTTGACGGTCACCTCCTGCTCGTAGGTCTCGCGCAACCACGGAATGTTGTGAAAGATGGTATGTGTGCGCCAGCGCGGATGTGGTGTGACCAGGTGGAAGGGATATTTTTTTGTCTTTTCCTTCTCCCCCAGCCATTCCCAAGGCTCGATCCACTTCGGAATCGTCGGAATCGGATAGCCGTAGGCCGTCTTCGTCCAGTCCTTGTATTGCGCCAGCGTGGTGGAGAAGATCTCGATCTTGCCCGAAGGCGTGTTGAAGGGCACGCCCTTCTCGATCTGGTCGCGGAAGGCCACGTGCGGCTCCTTGAGCCTGAACTTGTAGACGCCGCGCTTCTTGAACTCCTCCCAGCTCATGTCCACGCCCATGTGGTGCATCACCTGTTCTTCCCAGAAGGCGCGCAGGTAAGCCTCGTCCACCGGGTCGGGATTGTTGAAATAGTCGCGCGTGGCGCGGGGGTTGTATTGCGGACCAAAGCCCAGCCGATAGGCCAGTTCGGTGAAGATCTGGAAGTCCGTCTTCGACTCGCCCATCGGCTCGATGACCTTGGGCCGGTGGATGAAATAGTGGCCCTTGTACCAGGGCAGCGCGATATCGTGCCGCTCGAAGTGCGTCGCCACCGGCAGCAGCACGTCCGCCCACAGGCCCGACGGCGTGATGGTGCTGTCCATGCACACCACCAGCTCGAGCTTCTTGATGGCCTCGATTTCCTTGTTGATGTTGGTCAGCTGGTTGAACCAGTCCGACCCCTGCCAGAAAATGCCCTTGATGTTGGGGATCACGCCATCGAGCTGATCCGGCCGCGGCCACAGGCCGATCTCCTCGCGCTTCACGTTGGGGTAGTTCAGCACGCAGTGCGCCCAGCGGTCGGACTTGATGGAGGCGAACCAGATGTTCGCATATTGATCATACGGATAGGCCACCGCCGGCAGGTGGAAGGCCTTGCCCACACCTTCCGCCGAGCCGCCGAGAATGCCGATGTTGCCGGTCATGGCCTGCAACGCCGCCGCCATGCGGTTGTATTGCTCGCCATAGGCGTTGCGCCCCGGCGCCCAGGAGGCCTTCAGCGCGGCGGGCTTGGTGGTGGCGTACATGTGCGCCAGCTTCTTGATGTCTTCCGCCGGCACGCCGCAGATCTCCGAAGCCCACTCCGGCGTCTTCGGTACGCCATCGGACTTGCCCAGGATGTAGTCCTTGAAGCTCTCGTGCCCCTGCGCCTTGGCCCAGCCGGGCATGGTGCCCTCGTCCATGCCCTGCACGAAGCGGTCGATGAACTTCTGGTCCTGCAGGTTGTTGGTGAAGATGTAGTGCGCCATGCCGGCCAGCATGGCGGCGTCCGTGTTGGGCCGGATGGGAATCCACCACGCGTCCCAGGCGGCCGCCGAGTCGGTGTATTGCGGATCCACCAGCACGAACTTGCAGCCGCGCTGCTTGGCCAGCCGCATGTAGTAGAAGGTGTTGCCGCCGTGGAAGGTATAGGCCGGGTTCCAGCCCCACATGATGATGAGCTTCGAATGCGCGAAGGCGTCATCCTCGTTGCCATCGTGGATGGTGCCGAAGGTCATGCGCGAGGAAAACGTCGTGCCCTGATACGACGGCACCGACCACGACGAGGTGCGGCAGCCGAACATGCCGAGGAAGCGCGCCAGCAGGCCCTCGATCTGATCCGACTTGTGCAACACACCATAGGAAGCGCCGGCATAGGACTGATCCAGCAGCGCTGTGGGGCCGTATTTCTGCTTGATCTCCACCATCTTTTTCGCGATGAAGTCCAGCGCCTCGTCCCAGCTCACGCGCTTGAACTTGCCCTCGCCGCGCTCGCCCACGCGCATCATCGGGTAGAGCAGCCGCTCCGGAGAATACAGGCGCAGGCGGTAGGAGCGCCCGCGCAGACAGCCGCGCACCTGCGGCTCTTCTTCCGTGTCCTTGCCGAAGTAGCCGTCGCGCTGATAACGTCCGTCGTCGGTGGACAGGCGCACGATCACGTCGCCTTTCTTGTGCGCCACCAGCATATGGCGAGAACCACAGTTGTGCGCGCAGGAGGTCACAACCGTTTCCAGGTCGTCATCGCGCGGATAGGGCTCGTAGGCGAAGGCCCGCGCCTTCTTCGGCTTCACCGTCAGCGTCGTCAACAGCCCCAGCCCGGCGGCGGTGGCGGACAATCCCTTCAGGAAGGAACGCCGCGAGGTATTCACCCGCGCCACGCCGCGCAGCAGCGAATGGATGTTGGACAGGTCAACCGGCTCCGGCGCACCGGAGAGCGCATCGCTCCGCAGATCAAATGTCTCGGGCGCACCGCCTTCGTGTTCCAGCGTCATCTCACTTCCTCCGGTAACGTTTTTCGGATTCGGTCGGGCGGTTCTTTGCCCATTCCGGCGTCTCGGGCACAACGTCCTTCATGCCGGGCCACGCATGGCGCGGGTACGGATAGGAGATGCGATACCAGCGCCGTCCACCGTGGCAGCCGTAGCAGACGTCGGAAGACTTCTTCGCCAGCTTCTCGATGTTCTTGGGCTTCAGGTAGGTCACCTGGTGGCGCACGGTGCGATAGGTTTCCTCGTGACAAGTCAGGCAGCCGTTGGGCGTGTCCTCGTCCTCGAAGTCCTGCCGTATCTTCGACCAGTCACCTTCCAGCCCCTCCATGTTCTCATAGGGAAACTTCCCATGGCAGCGCAGGCAGGTTTTGGAAGGATCCACCGTCTTGCGCAGGGTATAGGTATTGTCGTTCTGGTTATCCGCGTGCGAGCCGGGCGCCTCTTCACGCGGGTCGTTGCCCTGATGGCAGAAATTGCACTTCAGGTTCATCACCTGTTTGGCGTATTTCGAGGTCAGGTGCCGCGCATGAAAGGTCATCTGCGGACCTTCATAGGTATCCAGCGTCTGGTACCAGGCCAGCACCGAATCCGCCTTCCAGCCAGCGGGTGATGCCTTGCGAGGCTTGTGGGAGAGAATTTCCTTGTGACACAACAGGCATTGCTCGTTGGTGGCCTTGTCGATCCATGGCTTGAAATGGATCTTGTGCCACTTGGCACGAAAATAGTCGTGTGGGATGTAAACACCCTTGATCTTCTTCCCCCTGAGCTTCGGCTCGTCCGCCATGCCCCAGGCCGCGCCAAGCGCCACCACGCCCAAGGCCAGCGCGCTCGCCAGCGCCCGAATATGCAGATTGTTCCTTTTCATGACCGTCTCCGGAGCCGAAAGGCCAGCGTTTCAGCAAGATGATGAAGGCGGGGAACGCCGGAATGACCGGCGTTCCCTCTTGGCGATACCGCTTATTTTTTCTTCGGTGGCGTCCAGGTCTTGCCCGCCATGCCGGACATACCGGACATGCCGCCCATGCCAGACATGCCGCCCATGCCGGACATGCCGCCCATGCCGGACATGCCGCCCATGCCAGACATGCCGCCCATGCCCGA
>JALVRJ010000094.1 GCA_027031305.1 Hyphomicrobiales bacterium
GGCCTGGCACGCAAGGTCGGGGCGGAAAAGGCGAAGGTGCGCATTTCCTCCGTCGCCGTGCTGGGGGTGAAGGGCGCGCCGGGAAAGGGCAACGCCGAACTGGCCCGGGCGCTGCGGCTGGTGCTGCGCAAGGCCGGTTGGCCGGTGACAACGCGCAAGCGGCCGGACGCCATGTGGGTAACGGGACGGGTGGAGATGGGGCCGAAGACGCCGCGCGGACAGAGGGTGCGGCTGAAGTGGACGGTGCGGGCGCCCAACGGGCGGCTGCTGGGGGTGATCGATCAGAGCAACGTGGTGCCCTCCGGCGCGCTGGACAAGGGCTTTGGCGCCGATGCCCTGCCGGCGGCGCAAGGCGCGGCGGAGGGCATTTTCAAGATCGTGCGGCAATTGAAGCGAAGATGAGGCTCTTGCCGCGAGCCGCCAATCCGCCCTGTTCCAAGCCTATTTCACGATGACCTTGGCGCCGACCTTCACGCGCTTGTAGAGGTCGATGACGTCCTCGTTGCGCAGTCGGATGCAGCCGGAGGAGACGGCGCGGCCAATGCTCCAGGGCGCGTTGGTGCCATGGATGCGGTAGAGCGTGTCGCGGTTGCCCTGGAACAGATACATGGCGCGCGCGCCCAGCGGGTTGTCCGGACCGCCCTTCATCTTCTCGGGCAGCTTGCGCTTGTATTTCTTCCATTCGCGCTCGATCATCTCCTTCGGCGGGTGCCAGTCCGGCCATTCCTGCTTGCGGCCGACGTGAGCCTCGCCGGACCACTGGAAGCCGGCGCGACCGACGCCGATGCCATAGCGCTTGGCCTTGCCATTGCCGAGAACGAGATAGAGATAGCGCCGGCGGGTGTTGATGATGATGGTGCCGGGTTTTTCGTCCGTCGTGTAATCGACGATGCGCGGCGCATACTTGGCGGCGTCGAAGGTGAGCTTGCGGGCGCCGAAGTTGTATTTGCGCTTCATTTGCGCCGCAGCGGACAAATGGGCCGCCGGCAGCAGGACGAGAGAGGCAAGAATGGCAATGAAGAAATGCTGAACCAGACGCGACATGGTATCGATCACCCCCTTGGAATCAGTCCCCACGGCGAGGAGGAATATACACGCCTTCGAAGATGGCGCAACCGGATGATGGTCGATGTTTCCGCGCGTTGCGGGTCGCGTGTGGTGGTGGGGAACGGAAGCCTTCCCGGCTTCCGTTCCGCCGGTTTCGTGTCGTGGTCTCGTGGCCGTCTCAGGCCTTTGCCTCGGCCTTTTTCAGCTTCATGGCCAGGGCGAGGGTGAGGGTGCCATGCAGGAAGGCCCAGAAGCCGATCATGTAGCCCATGGCCACGAGCGAGGCGGCGGGGTTCATGATGAGGAAAACGGGCACCGCGAGGCCGAAGAGAATGGAAACGGCGCCGGAAAGGGCCATCAGCCATTCTCCCTTGATTTCCTTGCGCAGGCGAATGGCCGCGGCGACTTCCGCGATGCCGGTGACGATCGACCAGATGGAGATCATCGCCCAGGTGAAGGTCACCAGCGCCACCGTGGCCACCAGCGGCATGACCAGCACGACGATGCCCGCCATGAGGCCCAGTGCGCCACGCAGCAGCATGGCCACCCAGTGTTCCTCGCGCTTGCGCGCCTTGCTGATGCCGGCGGCGATGGAAAAGATGCCGTCGACGAAGGTGAAGGCGCCCCAGACGATGGTCATGGCGTAAACCGCCGAGATGGGCGCGAAGAGGGCGATGATGCCCACCAGGATCATCAGGGCGCCGTCCAGCATCAGCCACTTCCAGTTCCTGGCCAGTGCCTTGATGTCCACCCCGTTCATTGCCTCGGGCGTCGCCGAGGCCGTTGCTTCACTCATTTTTCTGCTCCCTTGTTCCGTCAATTGCACTTGGAAAAACGCACACGCCATTTCCCCGCCGGAATCGCGGCTGGCGCGAGTTCCGGTGCACAGAAGCGGATCGCTTCCATATGTCGGTGGAAATGACGGCCCGTGCCGACTCAGATAGGAGCGCAAGGATGCGCTTCAACGCATGAAGGCAAATTTTTGTGTATTTCATGCCCGGATTCCGGCGAAAATCCCCCTTTCCTTGGATTTTTCGCCACGCAAGGGCGCCGCGTGCCCGCCAAAGTGGCCGGAAAAGCGCATTCTTGGCGGGCAGGCGGGAGAATGTGGCCCGATCGGGCGTTTCTTGTCCGGTGCTTCAGACGTTGAAACGGAAATGCATGACGTCGCCGTCCTGCACGATGTAGTCCTTGCCTTCCTGGCGCAACTTGCCGGCCTCGCGCGCGCCGGCCTCGCCACCATAGGCCACGTAGTCTTCATAGGCGATGACCTCGGCGCGGATGAAGCCGCGCTGGAAGTCGGTGTGAATGACGCCGGCGGCCTCCGGTGCCGTGGCGCCGCGCCTGACCGTCCAGGCGCGGGCTTCCTTCGGCCCGGCGGTGAAAAAGGTGATGAGATCGAGCAGGGCATAGCCCTCGCGGATGAGGCGGTTCAGCCCCGGCTCCTCCAGGCCGACGGATTCGAGATATTCGGTTTGTTCCTCCTCGTCGAGCTGGGCGAGCTGCTCTTCCAGCGCGGCGGCGATGACGACGACGCGGGCGTTTTCGGCCGCGGCCTTCGCGCGCACCTCGTTCACCCACTCGTTGCCCTCGGGCAGGGAATCCTCGTCGACGTTGCAGACGTAAAGCACGGGCTTGGCGGTGAGCAGTTGCAGGCGGCGGAAACGGGGCAGGCGCTCCTCGCCGACGTCGGCCAGGCGTGCAGGGCGGCCCTCGCGCAACAACTCCAGCGCCGGCATGATGACGTCCAGGTCGGCCCTGGCTTCCTTGTCGCCGGTGGCGGCCTTTTTCTCAAGCATGGGCAGGCGCTTTTCAAGGCTTTCCAGGTCGGCCAGCATCAGCTCGGTTTCGATGATCTCGGCGTCGCGCAGCGGGTCGACGCCGCCCTCGACGTGGGTGATGTCCTCGTCCTCGAAGCAGCGCAGCACGTGGACGATGGCGTCGACCTCGCGGATGTTGGCGAGGAACTGATTGCCCAGCCCCTCGCCCTTCGAGGCGCCGCGCACGAGCCCGGCGATGTCGACGAAGGTGATGCGGGTGGGAACGATTTCGGCCGATCCGGCGATTTCGGCGATCCTGTCCAGGCGTGGGTCGGGCACGGCGACCTCGCCGACATTGGGCTCGATGGTACAGAAGGGATAGTTCGCCGCCTGCGCCGCGGCCGTCTTCGTGAGCGCGTTGAAGAGGGTGGACTTGCCGACGTTGGGCAGGCCCACGATGCCACACTTGAAGCCCATGGTTACGAGTCTTTCCGTTCGCTGTTTTCAGGTGGCGGCGCGTCCATCATGACCTTGCTGCCGAAGTCGGAGAAACGCCCCTTGGCCAGCAAGTCGGCGTGCCGGGCGATGGCGTCGAGCAGAGGTTCGAGCCATTGGCGCTCTTGCCCGGAGAAGTCGGAGAGCACGTGGCGGGTGACCATGTTCTTCTCGCCCGGATGGCCTATGCCGATGCGCAGCCGGTGAAACTCGCCGTCCGCGCCCTTCAGGTGCGCCATGATGGAACGCAGCCCGTTGTGTCCGGCGTGGCCGCCGCCGGTCTTTACCCGTACCCGCCCCGGGGCGAGGTCGAGCTCGTCGTGAACGACGATGATGTCTTCCGGCGAAAGCTTGTAGAAGTTCGCCGCCTCGGCCACGGCACGGCCGGATTCGTTCATGTAGGTTTCGGGCTTGAGCAGCAGCACCTTCTCGCCGGCGAGGACGCCTTCGGCCAGCTGGCCGGAGAATTTTTTCCGCCACGGGCCGAAGCCGTGGGTGGCGGCGATGGCATCCACGGCCATGAAGCCGACGTTGTGCCGGTTGCGGGCGTATTTCTCGCCCGGGTTGCCCAGTCCGACGATGAGCTTCATGGATCCGATCCGTCAGGTGTTCCGGCACGCAACCGGCCCGGGGGCATACCCGCCGGGCCGGTCGTCATGTGTCGCGGTTGGCAAGCGCCGGCGGGACGAGGTCATTCTTCCTCGCCGCCTTCCTCCTCGGCCGCCTCGCCTTCCTCGGCCTCGGCGGGGGCCTCCTCGGCGACGCGGCCGGTGATGGTGGCCAGCGTGAAGTCACGGTCCTGGATGACCGGCTCGGCGCCTTCGTGCAGCTCGACGTCGTAAATGTGCAACACGTCACCGATTTCGAGACTGGAGAGATCCGCCACGATCCTTTCGGGGATGTTGTCGGCATCGACATAGAGTTCCACCTCGTGGCGGACGATGTTGAGCGCGCCACCGCGCTTCAGGCCCGGCGCGACGTCGTGGCCGACGTATTCCACCGGAATTTCCACCGCGATGCGCGCGCCCTTGCCCAGGCGCAGGAAATCGGCGTGGATGGGAAAGTCGCGCACAGGGTCGAGCTGTACGTCGCGCGGGATGCAGCGCACCTTCCTGCCGTCCACGTCCAGCTCCACGAGGGTGGATTCGAAGGTGCCGGTGTTTACCTGCTTGAGCAGGTCAACGAAGCTGACGTGGATCATCTCCGGCTCCTGCTTGTCGCCATAGACGACGCCGGGCACGCGGCCCTCTTTCCGCAAACGGCGTGCGGCCCCCTTGCCGCCCTTCTCGCGCCGTTCGGCCTTCATTTTGATGATATTGGCCATGTTGAAACTCCTGAAATCGGGTTCGTGTTCGTGGAACGAGCGGGCCGGGCGGCGGGCTTCCTCCAGGGGTGACCGTCCCCGCCGTCGCTGATGGCCTCATGTTCCGGAATGCGCGCATATAGCGCGAATGCGCATGAAAACGCAAGCCGCACCGGCGCATGAAAGGGTTGCGGGGAGGAACGTGCACGATGCAGGGGGACGCCCGCCTGCCGGGATGTCTGGAGCGGAGTTGGGGGGGTGACGGCCTCGTCCGGCGGATGGAATTCGCCATTGTTTGAGATGTGATCGCGCCATGCCGCGTGCACCGGCGCTCGTCGTCCTGGATACCCGGGACAAGCCCGGGTATGACGAAGTGGAAGGAGGGCGCCTGATGGCGTCGGCGCTCAGGCGCGGGAGAATTTCTTGTATTTGATGCGGCGTGGCAGGAGGGCGTCTTCGCCGAGGCGGCGTTTCTTGTCCTCTTCATAGGCCTCGAAGTTGCCCTCGAACCACTCCACGTGGCTGTCGCCCTCGAAGGCGAGGATGTGGGTGGCCAGGCGGTCGAGGAACATGCGGTCGTGTGAGATGACCAGCACGCAGCCGGCGAATTCCTCCAGCGCGTCCTCCAGCGCCGAGAGCGTCTCCGTGTCGAGATCGTTCGTCGGCTCGTCCAGCAGCAGCACGTTGCCGCCGGATTTCAGCATCTTGGCCAGGTGCACGCGGTTGCGCTGGCCGCCGGAAAGCTGGCCCACCAGTTTCTGCTGATCGGCGCCCCTGAAGCCGAAGCTGGAGACATAGGCGCGGGAGTTGACCTCGCGGTTGCCCAGCTTGATGACGTCGTCGCCGCCGGAGATCTCCTCCCACACCGTCTTGTCCGGATCCAGCGCATCGCGGCTCTGGTCGACATAGGCGAGCTGCACCGTCTCGCCGATGCGGATTTCGCCACCGTCCGGGGCTTCCTGGCCGGTGATCATGCGAAACAGGGTGGTCTTGCCGGCGCCGTTGGGGCCGATGATGCCGACGATGGCGCCAGGCGGCACGCGGAAGCTGAGGTCGTCGATGAGCAGGCGGTCGTCGTAGCCCTTTTTCAGGTGCTCCACCTCGATGACCAGGTCGCCCAGGCGCGGACCGGGGGGGATGACGATTTGGTTGCCGGCCTGCTTCAGGCGCGCCTCATTGGCCTTGAGCAGCTCCTGGTAGGCCTTGATGCGCGCCTTGGACTTGGCCTGGCGGGCCTTGGGGCTGGCGGCGATCCACTCTCGCTCGCGGGCCAGCGCCTTCAGCCGCGCCGCCTCCTCGCGCTTCTCCTGCTCCAGCCGCTTCGCCTTCTTCTCCAGGTAGACGGAATAGTTGCCCTCGTAAGGGATGCCACGGCCGCGATCCAGCTCCAGGATCCAGCCGGTCACGTTGTCGAGGAAGTAGCGGTCGTGGGTGACGATGAGAATGGCGCCGGGATATTCGCGCAGGTGGTGTTCCAGCCAGGCGGTGGTTTCGGCATCCAGATGGTTGGTTGGTTCGTCCAGCAGCAACAGGTCGGGCTTCTGCAACAGCAGGCGGCACAGGGCCACGCGGCGGCGCTCGCCGCCGGAGAGATGATCCACCACCGCATCGCCGGGTGGACAGCGCAGGGCCTCCATGGCCTGCTCCACCTGTGCATCCAGATCCCACAGGTTCTGGGCATCGATCTGATCTTGC
>JALVRJ010000095.1 GCA_027031305.1 Hyphomicrobiales bacterium
GCGCACCGGTGGTGCGCAGCGGTGGCAGTGTGCGCGTCAAGCCGGCGCCAGAAGCACGTGGGCGCGCGAGGGTGCGCGCAAGGCCCGCACCGGCGGATCGTGATGACTTGCGCAGGAAATTGCGTGAGAGGATTCTCGACAGGCTGGCGCCACGCCGCTGAGGCTTCATCCGCCATGCATGGCCTGATCGCAACGTCACGAGGCCTGGTGCGGGCGGGCAGCGCCTTCTGGAAGCTCGAGAATGGCGGGGCGGCCGTCGCGAATGCCGATGACCTTGTCGCCGCGCAGAAGGGCCTCGGCCAGTTCGCCGAAAACCCGGCGCCGCCAGCCACGCAACGCCGGCACGTCCGTCTCGCCCGCCGCCATGCGCTCCAGGTCGGCGGCGGAGGCGATGATCTTCGGCGCGATGCCCTGTTGTTCGGTGACGATCTTCAGAGCCAGCTTGAGGATGTCGGCGCGCGCCTGGGTGCCCTCGGGGTGTGGCCTAGGGCGCTTTTCCGGGTGTGGCAATTCATTCTCGGGCAGGGCCTTCACCTGTTCCACCAAGCGCAGAATGGCCTTGCCGGTGGCGCCTCGGGCGTGGCCCTCGGAGATGCCGCGCAGGCGTTTCAGGTCACGTTCGCTTTGGGGCATTTCGCTGGCTATCTCGGCGATGGCCTCGTCCTTCATCACGCGGCGGCGCGGCATGTCGCGCCGTTGCGCCTCGCGCTCGCGCCATTCTGCCAGCCTCTTCAGCAGCGCCAGCTGGCGACGGTTGCGCGGGCGAAATTTGATGCGGCGCCAGGCCTGCTCCACGTCCTGTTCATAGGTCGCCGGGCTGGTGAGCACTTCCAGCTCCTCGGCCAGCCATTCCGCGCGGCCGCTGCGTTCCAGCTCCTCGCGCAGGCGTTCGTAGACCTTGCGCAGGTGGGTGACGTCGGCCAGCGCATATTTCAGTTGCCGCTCGGAAAGCGGGCGGCGCGACCAGTCGGTGAAACGCGAACCCTTGTCGATCTGCTCGCCGGCGAGCTTGCGCACCAGCGCCTCATAGCCCACCTGATCGCCAAAGCCGCAAACCATGGCGGCGATCTGGGTGTCGAAGACGGGAGTGGGCACCTTGCCGGTGAGATGATGGAATATCTCTATATCCTGGCGGCCGGCATGAAAGACCTTCAGCACGTTCTCGTTGACCAGCAGGTCGAAGAACGGGGAAAGATCAATGTCCTTCGCCAGCGGATCGATGATGACCGCCTCGTTCTCGCCCGCCACCTGGATGAGGCACAGTTTTGGCCAGAAGGTGTGCTCGCGCATGAACTCGGTGTCGACGGTAATATATTCCTCACGCGCCAGCCGATCGCAGAGCTCCTTCAGCTCCCTTGTGGTGGTGATGACCTTCATGCGCCCCCTGCCCTTTCTTCGCGACGGTTGCCGCGTTTCGTTCATTCGTCGCGAGCCATGTCGTCCCGCGCCTGCAACTCGCCGAGGAATTCACAGAAATCAGCCGCTTCAGTGAAATTTCGGTAGACGGAGGCATAGCGGACGAAGGCCACGTCATCGAGTTTGCGCAGGCCTTCCATGACCAGCTCGCCGATCTGCCGCGAGGGCACTTCGCTCTCGCCGGAGCTTTCCAGCTGGCGCACGATGCCGTTGATCATGCGCTCCACGCGGTCGGGCTCCACCTGGCGCTTGCGCAGGGCGATGCGCACGGAACGGGCCAGCTTGTCGCGGTCGAAGGGCACGCGGTTGCCAGAGCGCTTGACCACCGTCAGCTCGCGCAGCTGAACGCGCTCGTAGGTGGTGAAGCGGCCACCGCAGTCGGCGCACTCGCGACGGCGGCGGATGGCCTGTCCGCCCTCCGCCGGGCGGCTGTCCTTCACCTGGGTCTGGTCAGAGGCGCAAAACGGGCAACGCATGATGATGCTCGCCTTTCGAATCCCGCAGCATGGCTGCGTTCGCCGTGCGACGCGGATGAATCCCCGTTCGCATGTGTGGCAGAAGAGCCGCCCCATTTCA
>JALVRJ010000096.1 GCA_027031305.1 Hyphomicrobiales bacterium
TCCTATTTCCTGTTCTCCACCACGCCCGAGCAGCTTGATTACCTGCGCTTTCCCCTGGGGCACCTGGCCACCAAGGCCGAAACACGCGCATTGGCGCGCCGGTACGGTCTGGCGGTGGCCGACAAGCCCGACAGCCAGGACATCTGCTTCGTGCCCGAGGGCGGCTACCCGGCACTCGTCGAGAGGCTGCGGCCAGGGGCCAACCGACCCGGCGAGATCGTCCACCTCGACGGCCGCGTGCTCGGCCGGCACCGGGGCATCGCCCGCTTCACCATCGGCCAGCGGCGCGGCCTTGGCGTCGCCACCGGCGCGCCGCTTTACGTGGTGGACATCGACGCCGGCGCGAACCGCGTCATCGTCGGCCCACGCCAGGCGCTGGCGCGCCGGCACATCGTGCTGGAACAGATCAACTGGCTGGATGCCGCGCCACTGCCGGCAAGCCGCGACGAGGCCCGTGCCCTGCATGTGAAGATCCGCTCCACCCGCCCCGCCGTTTCCGCTCGCGTGTGGCGCGATCCCGCCAACACCGCCGGCCGCGCGCACGTCCTGCTGGACCATCCCGAGGAAGGCGTTGCCCCCGGCCAGGCCTGCGTCTTCTATGAACGCGCCGGCGCCGGCGCCCGGGTGTTCGGTGGCGGCGTCATTGTTCATGCGGAATGAGTTGCTTGTCCAGGAAATCCGCCGGGCGCCTGAATGTCTTTTCATGCGCCGATACTGGACGGAATGCCCGGCCCTGGTGTAGGGTGCGGCAAATCATGCGGGGCGGGGGGAGCCTCGGTCGATCGCGTGCGGAGCCGGCAGGGGGCCGATGAAACCCGCATTCTCGTCCACCGACGGGGGGATCACGAACGTGAGCACGAACGAAAAGCGGTTGAACGGCGGCAACGCCAGGGCGTTGGCCGACATGGACGAACATGCCATCCGCAAGGCCTATGCCCGCTGGGCACCCGTCTATGACATGACCTTCGGCGTCATCGCCGACGCCGGGCGCAAGCGCGCGGTGCGCTACATCAACACCCTGCCGCCAGCGCGCATCCTCGAGGCCGGGGTCGGCACCGGCATCTCGCTTCCGGCCTATGAGCGCAAGCACGAGATCATCGGCATCGACCTCTCCCCGGAGATGCTGCGCAAGGCCGAGGAGCGCATTCGCCGCCACCGTCTGGACAACGCGCGCGTCATGGAGATGGATGTGTGCAACCTTGACTTCGAGGACGACAGCTTCGATGTCGTCGCCGCCATGTATGTGCTCACCGTGGTGCCCGACCCGGAAAGGGCCATGCGCGAGCTGGCCCGCGTGTGCAAGCCGGGCGGACAGGTGATCCTGGTGAACCATTTCAGCACCGAGGAGGGCCTGCGTGGCAAGGTGGAAAAGCGCATGGCCCGCTTCGCCGAGGACCTTGGCTGGCGGCCGGAGTTCCCCAAGGAAGCCGTCATGGTCTGCGACGAGCTGACGGTGGAGGAAGAGGTGCCGCTGCGGCCCTTCGGCCTGTTCACCATGCTGCGCTTCCGCAAGAATGACCGGGCCGCCGCCAATGCCGCTCATGCCGCCGCGCCCGCTCCGCGCCAGGTGGCCTCGGCCTGACCGGCCTGCGGGAAAGCTCGCCGAATCATTCCACCCCTCGTCCAGCCGCCCCTTCCAGGCCCGATATCGGGTGGTTGATGTGCACGGATGGGCAATGCGCCGAATTCGCCATTCGGCGCGGTGTCGGTCGGACGCGCTCGTCCGCCCCGGCAAGCGCCAGGCGCATGGCGGCCGTGCAAGAACGGCCTTGACTTTTCCGGCCCGCCATTCATATATCCCGGGTGTCCGGGCGCAAGGCCCGGCGTAAATGCCTTCGGCGGGGTAGCTCAGTTGGTTAGAGCAGCGGAATCATAATCCGCGTGTCGGGGGTTCGAGTCCCTCCCCCGCTACCATTCTTTCCGGTCATTTCAGGAAACAAGGCCCGCTCCCCCGCCCAACCACCTGGCTCCTACAATATCGGG
>JALVRJ010000097.1:0-627 GCA_027031305.1 Hyphomicrobiales bacterium
CGGCAACACGCGACGCGGCGGGACACCCGTCCGCCAGCCGCCTTCGCGCCGTGTGCGCCGCGCTCAGGCATTGGCGAGCGCCTCCCCATTCGCGGTGGCCGGAGCGGCGGGGCGTTCCTTGAGCTCCAGGTCGCGGATGATGCCGGAGTAGCGGGCCAGCATCCCGAGAAAACGCAACCGGTCCGGACCCGCCACCTCGCCGCGCCAGGCAAGCCCGTCGTCGCTGGTGAAATCCCACTCCGAAATGGCCCTGGCGAAGGCTTCGTCCGGCCGGCGCAGGATGACGAGGGCATCGAGCCTGAGGGAGGGGTCGACGCTTTCCTCCACGCGATCGTCCAGCACGACGCGGCCGCGGTCCATCTCGATGACGCGGTTGACCAGCATGGCCACCTCCTCCAGCCGGTGGGAGGAGATGATCATGGTCTTGTCCAGGCGCTCTGCCAGCAGGTCGAAAACGATCTGGCGCGCGGCGGGGTCGAGATTGGCGGTGGGCTCGTCGAAGATGTAGATGCTGGCGTCGTGGCCCATGGCGATGGCAATGAGCAGCTTCTGCTTCTGGCCGCCGGAGAGTTTCAGGAAGGGGCGGCGGCGCACTTCCGAAATGTCCAGCCCCATGCGCTCGGCCAC
>JALVRJ010000097.1:637-6229 GCA_027031305.1 Hyphomicrobiales bacterium
GGCGACATCGGAGCCATGGACACGGGCGGCGAAGTCCACCAGTTCACCCACCGGCATCCGCAGGGGCGGCGGCATCTGGGGCACGAAGGCGATCTTTTTCAGCACCTCGGTGCGATGGGCACGCGGGGAGAGGCCGTCGATGAGCACCTCTCCCTGGTGCACGTATTCGCCCAGGATGCAGCGGATCATGGTGGTCTTGCCGGCGCCGTTGGAACCGATCAGGGCGATGCGGTCGCCGTCGGCGATGGTCAGCGACAGGCCGTCCAGCACGCGGGTGCGGCGGAAGGTCTTGACCAGGTTTTTCAGTTCGATCATGCGGCCGCTCCGTTTTCGCGTCCCTCCCCGGGTGGGGCCGGTGGGCCTTGTTTTCGGCCCATCACAGCAGTTTGTCCAGCCCCTTGACGCGGAAGGAAAGGGCGCCGGTGGGGCAGGCCTCGATGCACATCGCGCAGCGCGTGCAATCGGCGCCGATGTCGATGTGCGGCCGGGTGGCGCGCCCCTTGATGGTGACATCCAGCACGTGCGGCACCAGGCAGACCTTGCGGCATTCACCTTCGTGCAGGCACTTTTCCAGGTCGTAATGCACAACGGTGGGCGAAGTGGCGCCGATGAAGCTGTAGGTGAGACCGATGGGGCACATGTAGCGGCACCACATGCGGCGCACGAAGAACAGCTCGATGAGCAGGAGCACGCCGACGAAGCTGGTGCTTATCCAGGTGCCGTAGATGATGGCGCGGGAAAGAATGCCGGTGGGGGAGATCCACTCGTAGACCATGTAGCCGGATGCGAAGGTGAGCACGGCGAAAGCCACGTAGAGGATCGAACGCAAACGGCGGTCGAGCGGAATGTCCATGGCCCAGCCACGCTCCACCAGTTTCAGGTGCAGGATTTCCACCCACTCGGAGACAAGGTGATAGGGGCATGTCCAGGCGCAGAAGCTGCGGCCGCCGACCAGCCACCAGAGAATGGCGACGGTGGTGACGCCGATGAGCAGGTTGATGAGCACTTCCTTGAAGGCCAGCGTGACCTGGAGCGCGGAGTTGAGATCGGCGAAGTGGAAGCCGAGCACGCGCGAGGCGGTGAGCGCGCCTTCCACCAGCTGAACGTCGAAATGATAGGAGATGACGAACAGCAGGTTGATGACGATGATGGTGGGCCAGCGCCACTTGCGCCAGGCGAAGCTTTCCTTCTTGTGGGCCAGCTCCTCCTCGATCATGCGGCGGCGGCGTTCGCGCTGCTCCGGCGTCTTCTTGAAGGCGTGGAGCTTCTTCGCCTCTTCGGTGTAGTCTTCCTTGGCGGGCCGGCGCGGCTCGGCACCGAGCATCTGGCGCAGCCCTTCCACAAACAGGTTCATGACGTGGTCTCCCCGTATTTCAGGCGCGGAACGACGACGATGGCAGGAGGTTCGGTGGGGCAGATCATCTCGCACATGCCGCAACCGACACACTTGTCGGTGACCACCGGCGTCTTGCGCTTGTCGTTGGGATCATCGCCGAGGGGCTCGAGACGGATGGCTCCCTTGATGGGGCATTCGCGCACGCACAGGTCGCAAATCTCCAGGTCGTAAGGATGGTCGGCCACGCGGATGGGCCGCCAGCGATCGACCTCGATGTAGCGGTGCAGACCGGAGAAATCCTCGCCGCGGGCCAGCCCCTTGAAACCCAGCCCCTTGCGCGCCAGGCACAGCTCGGGGCGCTTGAGCACGGCCAGGCCCATGCGCACCTGTTCCTTCTTGTCGATGTGGTGCGACAGGGCGCCGGTGGGACAGGCGAGCACGCATTGCACGGCGTCGCAGGAAAAGTCGCAAGCCTGCTCGCGGGCGACGATGTGGGGCGTGCCGTTGCCGAATCCATCGGGGAAGTCGGCCAGGATGATGGCCTCCACCGGGCATACCTGCACGCACTGGCCGCACTTGATGCAGGCGGCCAGGAATTCATGCTCGTCGATGGCGCCGGGCGGGCGCAGGCGGTTTTCGGCCCGGGCGTAGGTGGCGATGGGATAATAGCCGGTCAGGCTGAACCCCAGCAGGCCGGCCCCGGCCAGCACCGACAGCAGGAACTGCCGACGGGCCTGTTGCTTGCGGCTGAGTTTCTTGCGCCGCGCGGTGCGCCTGGGCCCGTCGTAGGGACGGGCGGGCGCCTTTTTCTTGCCGCCCCCCTGCGCGGGCCTGTCCTTGTCGTTCTCGCTCATGGTTTCCATCCAACTTGGTTGTTCCGGGCCGGCGCGCGCCGGCACCTTCGTCTTCCCTGTTTCAGTTTCACCCGTTCATTTTCCGACATTCGAATCCTTCAGACCGAAGGGATCATAATCCTCCAGGGACGTGCCCGCCTTCGACTCGCCCGTGGTCTGGCCAAAGGTGGTGACGCTGCCGCCGACATTGCCGCGGCCCGGCTGGTAGTCCCTTGTCAGGGGTTCGAATTCCGGGCTGATGCGCGGCTTGTCGTCCTGCAACATCAGCAATGGGTCGGAGAAGGGCGCCAGGCGCTCGAGAAAATCGAGCATGGTCAGCACCGGCGTGCCCTTGAAGAAGGCGGCGGCCTTCACATCCATCCAGATGCGCTCGGAATAGACCATCAGGCGATATGGCGTGTCGCCAAACCCGTCGCCATTCAGGTCGTAACCCTGATAATCATCCCAGTAGTTGGCCTCCCAGGTGTTGTGGTTCGCCGTGGCGAAGGTGGAGACGGTAACCTGCGTGATGTTGCTGATGAAACGGTTGTCGCGGAACAGGTTTCGGCTCCAGTCGTTAAGGAAGCGCACGCCTTCGTTGTTGAAGGCGATGGTGTTGCGGTAGATGCGATTGGTGGTGTCGGGCTGGAAGGGCGAGACGTCCAGATACAGGCCGATGGAGTTGTAGAGGACCTCGTTGTCCACGATGTCGAGATTGCTGGCTTCCTTGAAGCCGATGCCAATGCCGGCGGCGCCGATGGCCTGCACGATGCGGTTGTTCTTCACCACCACCGAATCGGAATACATCAGGTAGATACCGACGGAATTGGCGAGGAACTTGTTTCTTTCCACCAGATTGTAGCGCGAATACATGAAGTGCAGGCCGTAACGGCCGCGACTGAAGGTATTGTCGGCGATGATGTTGTCGGCGGAATACCAGATCACCATGTCGCGCATGTCATGCACATTGTTGTGCGTGATGCGGTTTTTCATGGAATACCACAGGCGGATGCCATCGCCGCGCAGGCCCAGGCCGACATCGCTCTTGGACGAAATATCGTTGCGCTTGATGATGTTGTTGGAGGACTGTTGCAGGTCGATGCCGAACAGGCACTCGCGGATGGTGACCTCCTTGATGACGTTGAAATTGCCCCGCACTTGCACGCCGGCGTCGAGGTCATTGTGTTGATCGCCGGAGTTGACAAGGGTGAGATTGCGAATGATGGCGCCGTCGGTCTTCAGCACCAGCACCGACCCCTTGCCGCCGGCGTCGATGACAATCTTCTCGCGCGGCCCATCGCCCATGAGGGTGATGGGCTTCGAAATGACGACATTGCCGGCATAGCGTCCGGGCTTGAGGAGGATGGTTTCGTTCGGCTTCGCCTTGTCGATGAGCGGTTGCAGGGGAATGAGCCCCCCTTCAGCCGCGCGGGCGGGCACGACGATGGCCGCCAGCATCAGCCCGAAGGCCAGCAGCAGCCATGCGAAAACTCGGCCGTTGGCCGTCGCTTCTGTTCGTCCTCCGCTCATGGCAGGCAATCTACCTCTGCCGAGTTGGCACGCACTTGACAGTTATCAGGTGATGATTCCGGCAGGCGAAAGTCCGACCCTCGCCGGAATGGGAAAGCGGCGCCCGGAAAAGACGCCGCTTTCCTGTCGATGAGGCCGAGGCCGCTCAGGCCGCGGTGGCCTGCTCGCGCAGCTGCTTGCGCCGCAGCAGCATGATGAACAGCACGATGAGCGAGAACAGCAGCATGAGGAAGAACCCGTAGTGCGGGTAGGAGTGGGTTGTGAACTGCGCCACCTTGCCCTGCCCGAACACGGTGGGCATGAAGGGCTTGAGCGTGAAGGCGCCCATCTCGCTCATGTTGTGGCCGAACCAGTAGAGCCAGGCGGCGTATTCGACGACGAACGCCAAAGGCAGGATGGCCGGAATCAGCCCCATGAGCCAGTAGAAGATGGAAGGCCCGAAGCTGCCGAGGAAGAAGAGGATGGGCGGCACGATGACGAGCCCCCAGAACACCGCCCAGGCGGCGGTGGTCATGGTCTTCACCAGCGGCTTGTTGCGCCAGGGCTCGTTGAACCAGCGCTCCAGCGTCTTCTTGTAGTGCCAAAGCAGCACCTGCATTCCGCTGCCGTTCCACTCCTGGCGTTCTTCTGGCTTGGCACGCGCCTGGTCGGCAAGGAAGGTCTGCTTGAGAATGGCGATGTAGGTTTCCTTGCCCTCGCCCTTCTGCTTGGCTTCGGCGAGAATTTCCTTCAGCGTCTTGACCTGGACGTTCTTGCCGCCGCGGCTGAGCTCCTTAAGGGTCGAGGCGAGGCTCTTTTCACCGACCTGCTCAAGCTTGTTGCGGACTTCCTCGGTCTCCACCATCTTGCTGCCGGATTTCTTCAGCTCTTCCTCGAGCTTGGCGATGACGGGGGAAAGCGGCTCGCCGGCTTCCTCCTCGCCCTCGCCGAGCGCGGTCACCAGCGATTTCAGGTAGGATTCGGGAAGCCAGTAGACGCCGTCCTTGCCGAGCATGGCGGTATACATCCAGCCGACCATGACGAGCCAGCCGGCCATGGTGACGGCGAAGCGCAACTTTGGCCTGGGGATGATGAAACCGATGAGCAACAGCCCCAGGAACATGAGCAGGAAAGGCGAGAAGGCCTTTTCCACCGGGCCGCCGGCGCCGGTGGGATACATGCCGACGAAATGGTTGATGGCGTCCATTTCGTGCACGCAGTCGAGGACGATATCCTCCTCGATTTCCTTCTTTTCCACCTTGGGGCAGCCGTTGAAGACGCCGTTCATGTGGAAGTGAATGCGGATGCCCTCGGGGAAGGCTTCCTTGGGGTATTGCGGCGCGGTGAGCGACACCCACCAGATGGGCGAATAGTAGATCACCACCAGCAGCACGATGGCGATGGCGCCCAGCGCGGCGATGATCGCGTTCTTCTTGCCTGCGGCCTGTGTGGTCATGGTGCAATCTCCTGCCGGATTTGCGAAGATGATGCGCGCGCCCGGCAAGGGCCCGCCCGACCGCCGCTCCAGACGAAAGCCGGGCGTGCGTTCGGGCGGTCAGGCGGGCCTGTTCATGCCGGGTGATGAGGACTTAGTCGTCGAAATCCGGATTCACCCAGTCCTTGCTCGGCGCCAGCTTTTCCTTCGGGACCGGAATGGAGGCGACGTAGCCGATCACGTCGCGCATGTCCTGATCGGTGAAGTTCTTGATCTGCTTCACCATGTCCGGGTTGGCGTTGCGCCGCTTGCCGTCGCGGATCCACTCGAACTGGCGCAGCATGTACTTGTAGTGCTGGCCCTGGATCTTGGGATAAAACTTTTCTTCCGAGCCTTCTCCGTTGGGACCGTGGCAGCGTACGCAGTTGTCCTTGAACAGCTGCTTGCCACGCTCGAGGTTGGCCTCTCCCTTCGGCGCC
>JALVRJ010000098.1 GCA_027031305.1 Hyphomicrobiales bacterium
GTACCGGCGCATCGCCGAGCATCCGACGGTGGTGGAGATCTACGCCCGCCAGCTGATCGAGGAAGGGCTGCTGACGGAAGAGGAGGTGCGCTCCATCCAGCGGCGTTTCCGGGCGCGGCTGGAGCGCGAGTTCGAGGCGGCGGAAAGCTGGGAATACAAGGCGCACGAGCCGGGCGGGCTGTGGCATGGCTACAAGCCGCCGAGCACCGCCTCGGTGGACGACCCGCGCCCGGGGCGCACGGGGGTGAGCGTGGAGCGGCTGCGCCAGGTGGGCGAGGCCATCACCCGCGTGCCGGAGGGTTTTCACATCCACCCGACGCTGAAGCGCATCATCGACGCGCGGCGGGCGGCCATCGAGGAAGGCGAGCGCATCGACTGGGCGACGGCGGAACAATTGGCGCTGGGCGTGTTGCTACTGGAAGGCTACCGGGTGCGATTCACCGGCCAGGACGTGCGCCGTGGCACCTTTTCGCAGCGCCACGCGGTGTGGATCGACCAGCAGACGGACGAGCCCTACGTGCCGCTCAACCACATCGATCCGAACCAGCCGCAGAAGGCCGACTTTATCGATTCCATCCTGTCGGAGGAGGCCGTGCTGGGCTTCGAATATGGCTATTCCACCGCCGAGCCGGGGGTGCTGGTGATCTGGGAGGCGCAGTTCGGCGATTTCGCCAATGGCGCGCAGGTGATGTTCGACCAGTTCATCTCGGCGGCCGAGCGCAAGTGGCGGCGCATGAGCGGCATCACCTGCCTGCTGCCGCACGGCTACGAGGGGCAGGGGCCCGAGCATTCCTCCGCCCGCATGGAGCGCTTCCTGCAACTGTGCGCGCAGGACAACATGCAGGTGGCCAACTGCACGACGCCGGCCAATTATTTCCACATCCTCAGGCGGCAGATGAAGCGCGACTTCCGCAAGCCCCTGATCCTGTTCACGCCGAAGTCGCTGTTGCGCCACCCGCTGGCGGTATCGGCGCTGGCCGAGATGGGGCCGGACCAGCGCTTTCGCCGCACCCTTGCGGACGATGCCGAGCGGCGGCCGCAGAGCACCTCCGTCCGCCTGGTGGAGGACGAGAAGATCCGCCGTGTGCTGCTGTGCACGGGCAAGGTCTACTACGACCTGTTCGCGGCGCGCGAACAGCGCGGCATCGACGATGTCTACCTGTTGCGGGTGGAACAGCTCTACCCGTTCCCGCACCGGCTGCTGGTGGAGGAGTTGAAGCGTTTTCCGCGCGAGGCGGAATTCGTGTGGGTGCAGGAAGAGCCGCGCAACATGGGGGCGTGGACCTTCGTGCGCGAACACCTCGAATGGGTGCTCACCACCATCAAGGCGAATCAGCGGCTGCCGGCCTATGTGGGGCGTCCGGCCTCGGCCTCGCCGGCGACGGGCTATTACCGCAAGCACCTGGAAGAACAGCAGCGCGTGATCGACCAGGCGCTGGGCGCGGAGCCGATCATCGGCGATGCGTGGAATTTCAGCACTCCATGATCCCTTCCGATAGCCTCCGACAGCAAGAGAGAGCCTGAACCATGAGCATTGACGTGAAAGTTCCCTCCCTGGGCGAATCGGTGAACAGCGCCACCATCGGCCACTGGCTGAAGCAGCCGGGCGAGGCGGTGGAGGAAGGCGAGCCGCTGGTGGAGCTGGAAACCGACAAGGTGACGGTGGAGGTGCCGGCGCCGGCGGACGGGGCGCTGGCGGAGGTGCTGGCGGAAGAAGGCGCGGACGTGCAGGTGGGGGCGGTGATCGCCCGTATCGAGGAAGGCGCGGCGGGCAGAAAGGTGGAAAAGGCGTCCGAGCCCGCCTCCGGGGAGGTGACCGCCGCGAAAGAGGCTCCAGCGCCCGCGGCGACGGAAAAGGCGGCCGCGAAAGCGCCCGGGGCGGACGCTTCCGGACAGGCGGCCGGGAAAACGGGCGAGGAGAAGAAGGGAGCCGAACGGCCGCCTGTCCGGAAGCG
>JALVRJ010000099.1:0-702 GCA_027031305.1 Hyphomicrobiales bacterium
GCCAATAGGCGGCCGGCCTCCAGCAGGCAGGCGAGCTTCTCGTCCGTCAGTTGGCGATAATCGTCCGCCTGGCCGCGCGCATCGAAATGCAGGAACAGCAATTCCTGCACCCGGCGGCGCAGTTCCGGCTCCAAAGTCGCCGCCAATGCCTCGGCCAGCACCCGGTGCATGCCATGCCAGCCATCGCCCAGCGGCTGCACGAACGACAGGTGCGCAAGACGCGCGAAGAAATCGGGCAGAATGGGCAGTTCCAGCCCTTTCTTCAGCGCCCGCATCGCCGCCTCGTCGAAACGCGAGGGCACCGCCAGCGCCTGCAGCATCATCTTGTAGGCCTCGCCGCCGCCGCCCTGAAAATCGCGCAGCAGCCGCCCCACCATCTCGCGCAGGCGCACTTCCATGTCCGCCCCGGTCATGGCGAAGTCTTGCGGCGCCGGCGTTCGCCCCGCCCGTTGCAGCGCCCGATAGTGGTTCAGTTGCAGCGACAGAAACAGCGGATAGACGCGCGCATCTTCCTCCGTGCTTTCGCGCGCGCCCTCCAGCATGGCGGCGATGAGCGCCTCGTCCGTCACGCCTTCCTGGCGCAGCCAGCTTTCGGCGTCGGCATCCGGCAGGCCGGTGAGCAGGTGCTGGCGGCCTTCCAGCCGTTCGCGCCACCATTCATGTTTCTCCGCCCACGGCAGTTTCGTGCGCAAGGGGCGGGAG
>JALVRJ010000099.1:712-1946 GCA_027031305.1 Hyphomicrobiales bacterium
CTTTCCCTTCTCTCCGGAGAAGGTGGTCAGCCAGTTCTCATGGGCCTTCAGGGCCTCGTCGAGGCGCTTGAGCTTCTCGAGAATCTCTCCGCGCCGCCAGAGCAGCTCGGCATCGTTCGAATCGAAGGCCAGGACCTTGTCCAGCGCGGCGAGCGCCTCCTCCCGACGCTTCAGGCGCCACAGGATTTCCGCCCGCTCGCGCAAGCCCAGGCGGCTCTCGGGATGTTTCGCCAGCCAGTCGTTCAGGTCGTGGGCCAGCAGCGCCGGCAGATATTGCAGCAGCATGCTGCCTTCCCGCTCGGCATATTCCGTGGTGAGGAAGGTCCTGAGCTAATCACGCGAGGTTTTCAGCCATGCCTCCCGCCCCTTGCGCACGAGCCAGCCCGCCAGCTTGCGCAGCGTGCCCAGCAGAGGAATGGAATCCACCGTTGCGCCCGCCAGATCGGCCAGGGCCTGGCCCAGCTCGATGCCGGCCTCGCCCAGATCCTCGCCGCGGTTGGTGAGCCAGCCCTGGCTCAGGGGCGGCTGCTCGCGGTCGGGAAAGGCCTTGTGCCAGACGAGCGCCAGCGCGATGTCGAAGGCGGGCAGCGGAATGCCCGAGTCCACGAAATGGTTGCGCAGGGCAATGATCGCCTGCGTGGACGTCATGTCTTCCCGCTGGCGAAAATCCAGCTTCGCAACGTGCAGCGGCGGCAGGTGGGGCCAGGCGCCGGTCCTGATGCGGTGCTCGATTTCGGTGCACAGTTCCGTCTTGCCCTGCCCGCCGGGGCCGTAGAACACGCGCAGGATGGCGTGATCGGCGGGAATGTTGGCGGCGTCCTCGGCAAACAACCGCAGCGGCGTTTCGCGATCGACGAAGATGCGGCGCTGGCCGAACTCTCTTTTCGGTGGGTGCGCCATGGTTTGCCCCGCTCCAGTTCCATTGACTCAACCTACACTCGAGCATAATCCGCAGTCCCTCTCACGTCGAGGCTCTTTATGATGCGTCGGCCCGCCGCTGCTGCCGTATGGTAGCGTTGAAGGAAACCGCACCTCGTGGAAGCTCATTGATCGTCGCTCTGTAAAAACACGGGAAGATCCCGTATATTCTGGTCAGCTCAACCAGATTTCTGAGGTGGCCATGGCCGATGTGAAAACACATGAACGGGCGACCTGGCAGCTGCAGGACGCCAAGGCGCGGTTCTCCGAGCTTGTCCGCAAGGCGCGCTCCGAAGGGCCGCAGCACGTCACCGTG
>JALVRJ010000100.1 GCA_027031305.1 Hyphomicrobiales bacterium
GCCGTCGGGCTCGGACCGCATCGCGCAGGCGCTGGAAAGGGCCGACCCGCTGGGCCTGTTCGGGGTGATCGTGAACGTGCAGGGCGACCTGCCGACCCTGCCGCCGCAATACCTGCGCGTCTGCGCCGAGGCGCTGGTGCGCACGGGGGCCGACATCGCGACGCTGGCCGCGCCCATCCGTTCGGAGGAGGAACTGAAGAATCCCAACGTGGTGAAGGCCATCGCGCCGCTGGCGTGGCAGGAGGTGGCGATGGCGGAAGACTTCGTGCGCGAACTGGCGGAAGACCACCAGGGCCCGGCCTTTCATCACATCGGCATCTACGCCTACCGGCGCGAGGCGCTGCTGCGCTTCGTCGGACTGCCGCCGTCGCTGCGCGAACGCCAGCGGCGGCTCGAGCAGCTGCGGGCGCTGGACGCGGGAATGAAAATCGCCGTGGCGCGGGTGGCGCGGGCGCCCTTCGGCGTGGACACGCCGGCGGAACTGGAATATGTCCGGCGAGAGCTGGAACGGGAAAGGGGCGCAACACCGGGGGCGTGAACGGATGACCACGGGATCGGACGACACCAACGCGACCGGCGCCAGGCGTGGGCGCATCGCCTTCCAGGGCGAGCTGGGCGCCAATTCGCACGCGGCGTGCCTGCAAGCGCGGCCCGAATACGAGCCCCTGCCCTGCCCCACCTTCGAGGACGTGTTCGCGGCGGTGGAGCGCGGCGAGGCGGAGCTGGCCATGATCCCGGTGGAAAACAACCTGGCCGGGCGGGTGGCGGACATTCATCACCTGCTGCCCGAATCGCGCCTGCACATCGTCGGCGAGCACTTCCTGCCGATTCATCATCATCTCATGGCGCCGCCGGGGGCCTCCATCGAGGGCCTGCGCGAGGTGCATTCGCACGTGCACGCGCTGGGCCAGTGCCGCAAGCTCATCCGCGAGCTGCGGCTGAGTGCGCGGGTGGCCGCCGATACCGCCGGGGCGGCGCGCGAGGTGGCCGAGCGGGGCGAGCCGACGGTGGCGGCCATCGCCCCGAAGCTGGCGGCGGAAATCCACGGCCTGGAGATCCTGCGCGAGAACGTGGAGGACGAGGACTACAACGTCACGCGCTTCCTCGTCATGGCGCGCGAGCCGCTGGACATCCCGCCCGATGACGGGCCGGTCATCACCTCGTTCATCTTCCAGGTGCGCAACGTGCCCGCCGCGCTCTACAAGGCGCTGGGCGGGTTTGCCACCAATGGGGTGAACATGACGCGGCTGGAATCGCACCAGATCGGTGGCAACCTGCTGGCCACGCAGTTTCACGCCGACATCGAGGGACATCCGGAGGATCGGCCGGTGCGGCTGGCGCTGGAGGAGCTGAAATTCTTCTCCAACGAAGTGCGCATTCTGGGCACCTACCCGGCGAGTCCGATGCGGGCGAAGGTGATGGAACGGGCGGGCCGGGAACGGGTGGATTAGGCCATGGCGCAATTGATCATCGGCGCACGCAACGCGGCGGAAGCGACGCTGGCGGCGCAGGCCGGGGCGGACGTGGTGTTGTTGAAGGAACCGGGCGAGGGCCTGCCCGGGGCGCTGAAGCGTGCCGCCATCAGGCAAGCCATCACGGCGGTGGGGCCGCGGGCGGAAGTGTGGGCCGGCATCGGCGACGTGGCCATGGAGCCGGAGGTGGTGCGCCGGGCGGCGGCGGCGGTGGCGAAAAGCGGCGTGGCGCGGGTGATGATTCCCCTGCACGGAGAGCGGGCGGCGGAGTGCGCGGCGGCGCTGGCAGGGTTGGCCCAAACCACCCCGGCGCGGCCGATGGCCGTGCTGTTCGCGGATCTGGGGGGCGCGGATCCGGGATTCGCGGAGATGCTTTCCGACAACCTGGGACGGGCCGGGTTCGCCGGGGTGATGCTGGATGTGGCGGACAAGGAGGCGGGGCGGCGGCTGACCGACCTGTTGTCAATGGA